>DATGFZ010000501.1:0-11070 GCA_035308805.1 Puia sp.
ATCCGCAGTCGGCAATCGTTTGGAAAAAGCATTTGCACATCCATGTTGATTTACACCTGTTGGTATTTTCATCAGTAACCCACTTTATCGGCATTGCAGGTACCTCAGCCGTTTCGGCGGAGACCCGGGATCATAATAAGCTCCCGCGATTATTTTATTCAGTGGGGAAAGCGACTGCTATAAATATAAAATATACAATTGATTGATGAGCCACTGGGGAAAAATTCCGAGCAATACAATGATGACTGCAAGGAGTATGAGGACCAGCCTGAAGCCGGTCGAGGTTTCCATTTGTTGCGGTTCTCCGTCTTTAAAATACATTGCCTGAATGATTCGGAAATAATAATACACACTTATCGCCGCGCATAAAACGGCAAATATCACCAGCCATAAAAAGCTTCCCGTTTTTAAGGCAGCAGCAAGCATATAATATTTAGCAAAAAAACCACCGGTTAAGGGAATGCCTGCCAGGGACAAAAGAAACAGGGTTGTTGTTGCCGCCAACACCGGGTGATGTTTGGCAAGCCCGTTAAATCCATCAAAGGAATAATCTTTCATCTTTATCAGGACGGCAAAAATTCCGATGGTAGCCGCACTATACGCAGCAGTATATAAAATTATTCCTTCCTTGGCAAACTCACCCAAAGCCAGCAATCCGAATAACATAAACCCTGCCTGCGAAATGCTGGAATAAGCAAGCATGCGTTTCACACTTTGCTGAAACACGGCAGTGATGTTTCCGATGAATAATGTTGCCGCAATGATAATGGAAACAAACAACTGCCACCTTGATTGCATGGGCTCAAAGGCGTCTTCAAACAGGCGTATGAAGGCAATGAAAATCCCCGCCTTTACGATGGTGGCCATGAATGAAGTAAAAACTGTCGGAGCCCCGTCGTAGACATCCGGCGTCCAAAAGTGGAAAGGCGCTGCAGATACTTTAAACGACATGGATACAAGCAGCAACAATAGCCCGATCATATATAACGGGGAGATCGCGGTTCTGCCAACGGCGACATCATCCAGAAAAAATGAACCGTTTGGCGTGGCGCCATATAAAAAAGCAATCCCGAGCAACATCAATCCTGTGGAAAATGCGCCCATCAGAAAATATTTAAGGGAAGCTTCATTGCTTTTCAGATCACGTTTGGCTGCCCCTGTCAGGATATAAAGCGGAATGGAAATGATTTCAATTCCTAAAAAAAGCATCAGCAAAGTATTGAAAGAAGTAACAATGCTTATTCCGCACAATACAAAAAATATCAATGCAAAATAGTCAGCTCCGTTAGTGCCCACTTCTAAAATATCTTTAGATGATAATAAAAAATAAATCAACGTGGCGGCAAAAGCAATACAATTAAACAATAATCCAAACGGGGCAAAATAGAGCATGTTGTGGACGTCAATATCAAAGAAATGATTTCCGCCCAAGTCCAAAATATTGACCACAAGCAATAATATCAACCCTGCGATGGCAGTATATTGAATAACTGTTTTGGTTTTTGCAAGCACGCCGGTAAACATCATCACAATTCCCCAAACAGCCGAAAAAATAATTGCATTCATATCTTTTTGATCTTACACTACAGTTTATAATTCATTTTGGTTATGATGGTTTCCACAATATTTTTGGTTAGATCGAGAATGGGTTGCGGGTAAACACCGATTAGCACGATGATGACTACGAGTGCCGAAAGAATAATTTTTTCACTAAAATTAATGTCCTTCGCATTTTGCGTCAATGCATTGGTATTTCCATAAAAAACTTTTTGGATCATGTTTAAGGTGTAAACCGCCGATAAAATGATGCAAACACCTGCAGCAACCGTAAATACGACATTGTATGCAGTCGCTGTAGAACTATAAATGCCACTGAACATCAGGAACTCACCGACAAAAGCATTGGTGAGCGGCAAAGCCACGTTGGCGAGCGCGACAATGACCAATAAGATGGCGAGAACAGGTGCTTTTTGGGCAAGTCCGCCGAGTTCAGAAATTTTGCGTGTGTGAAACTGACGCTCAATTAAATTGACCACAATCCATAGCCCGATAATGTTTATACCATGGTTGAACATTTGTATCATCACTCCCTGCATGCCGGTTTTTGTGGTAGCAAATATGGCGAGGCACATCAAACCCACATGGGCAATGGACGAATACGCAACCAATCTTTTCAGGTCATCCTGCTGCATGGCTATGAGCGAAGCGTAGATCATGCCGATCACGCATAAAGAAGAAACGGTATCTCCCCAGGCCCAGGTTGCAACAGGCAACACCGGAGCTAGCCAGCGGATGATGCCAAAAAGTCCCATCTTCACCATCACCCCGCTCAACACCATGGTGGTCGCTGTCGGTGACTGTTCGTAAGTATCGGGTTGCCAGGTGTGAAATGGAAATATCGGCATCTTGATTGCAAAAGCAATAAAGAATAACCAGAACAACCAGCTTTGCGACCCGGCGGGAATGGTAGCATGCAAGGCATAAAATGAATCCATCGAAAAAGAATGATCCTTTGTTTGAAAATACAGAAAGATAATGCCGACCAGCATCAATAATGATCCGGTGAACGTGTACACAAAGAATTTAAAAGTTGCCTGGATTCTTTTTTCTCCACCCCATTGGGAAGCAAGAAAATAAACCGGTATCAGGGCAAGCTCCCAGAAAAAATAAAACAATAGGGCATCGGTGGCGACAAATACGCCCATCAGCCCTGCCTGGGACAACAGCATCAGCGCGTAAAAATTTTTCGCATTTTTATATTCATTCCTATAGGTTGAAATAAAAATTACAGGAAAAGAGACCGCCGTAAGCAGGGTTAAGATTTGCCCCATGCCGTCAAGCCCTACAGAAAACCTGGCGCCCAGCGTCGTTAACCATTCAGCCTGGAAATGCGTATATACATTTCCGTTATAAGCTGTCAGTCCGCCAACGGAAATGACCAAAGTGATCATGGAAGAAACCAGGGACCAGTTCTTTGCCGCATGGGGATGCGGAATAAAAAAACCTGCAAACCCGCAAGCCAGTGGAATTAATATCAATAAAACAGGGATCATGTATGGGTTGTCTTAAACTTATTTATTATCCGGAAGAACACTGGTTTTTTAAGATGATGAAGCGGTCTTTCTTCATTTCCATTTCCTCAGCTGCGTAAACCATCACGACCATAATCAATCAGTGTGCTATTTTTTATTTTTTCAAAATAATTTGAATCACAAATAAAATCACAATGCCCAAAACCATCATCAGCACGTAGGCGCCGACCTGACCACTTTGTAAAAGCCTCAACTGCCTGCTGCCATATTGAATGGTGCGCCCGATACCATTTACCAGTCCATCTACAATTGATTTTTCAAAAACATCATTAAAAAACTTCCCCAGCGCGTTGATGGGTCTCACAATTATTGTATCATACAATTCATCGACATACCATTTGTTTGCCAGCACCGTTCCAAATCCTTGCGGCTCGCCAAGTTCAGGATCCTTACTGAATCTGTTCCAGGCGTACAGCATGCCGATCAACTCGACAAAAACCGAGACGGCCATCAGCGTCAGTTCCAGCGAATTACTTTGTTCAATGACCGGTTTTAAGCGCTCGGATTTTTCAAAAACGGGTGATAAGAAATGATGCAATAGATGAGCATTTTTTGCAAATACGTCCGGGATTCCGGCAAAACCGCCCACTACGGCGAGGATGGCAAGAATGATGAGCGGGATGGTGATTGCCGATGGACTCTCATGCAGATGATGTTGTTGTTCGCTGGTGCCCCGAAAATTTCCAAGAAAAGCGGTCGCGTACAATCTGAACATATAAAATGCCGTCATCAGTGCAGTGATCAATCCAACAACAAAATAAATTGGATTTTTTGCATAGGCTGCCGCCAGGATTTCATCTTTTGAAAAGAACCCCGAAAATGGCGGAATTCCTGCAATGGCAAAACAGCCCAATAAAAAAGTAAAGTGCGTGACAGGCATGAATTTTTTCAATCCGCCCATTTTGCGAATGTCCTGCTCGTGCAAAGCATGAATGACAGAACCCGCGCCAAGAAATAACAATGCTTTGAAAAAAGCATGTGTCATCACGTGAAACACAGCGCCGGTATAGGCCCCGACACCCAATCCCAAAAACATATAACCAAGTTGACTGACTGTTGAATAAGCCAGCACTTTTTTAATATCATTTTGCTTTAGGGCGATCGTTGCGGCAAAAAACGCAGTAGCCAGGCCAATGACCGCAACAACCGTTTGGGTTATGGGAGCGAGGGTATATAAAATATTACTTCTCGCGATCATGTAAATGCCCGCGGTGACCATCGTTGCCGCATGAATCAGCGCGCTCACCGGCGTGGGGCCGGCCATGGCATCCGGAAGCCAGGTATACAGCGGAATTTGCGCAGACTTCCCGGTGGCACCGACAAATAACAATAAGGTAATTCCGGTCAATATGGGAATAGCAGTTCCTGGTGCTTTTGCAAAAACTTCGGCAAAGTTCACAGACCCGTATGTATTGATCATCCAAAACAATGCGATCAGAAAACCCAGGTCGCCTATCCGGTTCATGACAAACGCTTTCTTAGCCGCATTATCATAGTCAATATTTTTAAACCAGTAACCGATCAATAAATAAGAACACAATCCCACACCTTCCCAGCCAATAAACATGATCACGTAATTAGCGCCGAGCACCAGTATCAACATCGAGAAAATAAATAAATTCAGGTAAGAAAAGTACCTCGCGAAATGTTCACCCTCCTCATCCTGCATATAAGAGGTGGAATACACATGAATGAGAAAACCCACCCCGGTTATGATCAATAAAAATAAAATAGAAAGTTGATCGACCTGAAAAGAAAACGGAATGTGTAATTTGTCTGCGTTAATAAAATCGAAGAGCTTTACAACAACTGTCTCAAATCCTTCTTTCCTGGTCTCCGAAAAAATAAGCAGGCTCACAATAAAGGAAGCCAGCACCGTTCCGCAACCAATAATTCCGGTCAGCGATTTGGATAGATTTTTCCTGAATAGTCCATTGATCAAAAATCCCATCAGGGGAAATAAAGGAACTAAATAAACTAATTTACTCATAAACCCCAACCCCTACCAAAAGAGGTTTTATTAATTTGGTTAACAATTTACTCATCAGCACTCTTACTCCCATCCGTCCCGGCGGCAAGGCATTTAATGTTTCAGCCTGTTCAGAAAATTGACGTCAACCGAATGGGTATTGCGATACATCATCACGATAATAGCCAGGCCAACACTTACCTCGGCGGCAGCGACAACCATGATGAAAAAAACAAAAATTTGCCCGTTGATGCCCGCGTTCAGGTCGTTTTTTGCCAAGGCCAAATGATGCATTTTTGAAAAAGCAACCAGCAATAAGTTCACGGCGTTCAGCATGAGTTCTACGCACATAAAAACAATGATCGCATTGCGACGTGTCAGCACGCCCGCGACGCCAATGCAAAACAAGGCCACAGCGAGAAAAATATAATAATTGATGGGCATATCCTTTCCCCGGAAGGGGCGTTTTGAAAATTGATCAAATAATAAAAAAACTACCTGTAACCCACTTGAATTCCCAATCCCTGTCTGGGGAGAGGAATTCAGTCTTTTTTCCCGATCACCACTGCTCCAACCATCGCGCTTAAAAACAATACACTGCTTATCTCAAAGGGAATAACGTAATCCGTAAATAAGGCAATCCCTAAATTATGAATCAGCCCGATATCACCGTTATTGACCTGTGCTATTTGATTTTTCAGATCCGCGTTTTTTAATGCGCCTACAAAAACCAATAACAATGCACCGCCTGCAATCACTCCGGCTATCTTTAACCATTTATTTTTTTGCGGTTCGGTATCAGCATTTAAATTCATCAGCATGATCACAAATAAAAAAAGCACCATTATGGCACCCGCATACACGATCAGATTAACGATCGCCAGAAATTGCGCATTCAATAAGATGTAATGACCTGAGATGGCAAAGAAAACCATGATGAGCCACAACACGCTGTGGATGGGACTTTTGCTCACTACCACCATGATAGCGCTCAAAATGGCAACAACACTTAAGACCCAGAACAAAATTTGCGTTACACCCATGGACAATGACGATTTACGATTTTATTAGACGAATCACCCTAACCGCGACGAACTGCAAATTCCCGGTTATTGATCACAGTTTGCTTACTCTTTTTTTACACCGGCGCAACATCAGGTTGCCGCATCACCCCTTGCTTTTGCGTATGCTTCCGGTTGCGTTTTCGGGTCTGGAATTAACAGATCATCTTTTCCGTATATAAAACTTTTTCGTGTATAGTTAGAAGGCGTAAAGGTTTCTGATAAATATATGGCGTCCTTCGGGCATGCTTCTTCACACAATCCGCAAAAAATGCAACGGAGCATATTGATCTCATATTTTGCTGCATATTTTTCTTCACGATATAAAT
Organism: Puia sp.; assembly: GCA_035308805.1. Classification (GTDB taxonomy): domain Bacteria; phylum Bacteroidota; class Bacteroidia; order Chitinophagales; family Chitinophagaceae; genus Puia. Next base: position 6,452 of record DATGFZ010000501.1, read on the forward strand.
GTTCTTCACCCGGCAGCCTTTCGGCGGCTTCCATGGTAATCGCTTCTGCAGGACAGGCGACCGCACACAAACCGCATGCCGTGCAGCGTTCACGACCTTCTTCATCGCGGTTCAACACATGCAAACCCCGAAATACCGGACTAAATGTCCTGGTCTTTTCCGGGTAATTCACTGTCGGTTTCTTTTTAAAGATGTGGCTGAAAGTTATCGACATGCCTTTGGCGATTGCGGGAATGTATAGTCTTTCCCACGCCGTCATCGGTTTGCGCTCTACCTGTTTCAACCTGTTTGTTAATGCATGCATAATAAAGAGTTTGCAAAAATATTTTTCTCTCTCCAACCTGCCAATTAATTATTAATGGCAATAATTTTTTTTAAGATCCCTTCCTCACGATCACGAATCCCCCCCCCGCGCATTCTTACAGCCCACTCATGGCGATTCCATGCCATTGCCAACCGATATTCAGAAGTGCCAGTTATTCTGTTTCAGTAAAACGATAAAACCAGTCACCACCATATTGATCAAGGCTAAGGGGATGAGTCCTTTCCAGCCGAGACGCATTAATTGGTCATACCGAAAGCGCGGCACCGTCCAGCGCACCCACATAAAAAAGAAAATAAAAACGGCCACTTTTACAAACAAACTGAGCGCCTGTAAAATGGCTAATAGATTTTGTCCGTGCAATTGTCCGAACGATGCATCGTTCACAAAAGGAATATCATAACCACCAAAAAATAAAGTAGCCATCACCGCGCTGCTGATGAACATATTCACGTATTCCGCAAACAGGTAGAAACCAAGTTTCATGGAAGAATATTCCTGGTGATAGCCAAAGTTCAATTCACTTTCTGCTTCAGACAGATCGAATGGCGTGCGGTTACACTCTGCAAAAGCACATATAAGAAAAATTAAAAATCCTAGAGGCTGGTATAGGAAATTATATATGCCATCCTGCTGCTGCTCCACAATTGTTTTTAAACTCAATGAACCGGTGAGCATCAGCAGGGCGATCATCGATAACCCCATTGCCAGTTCATAAGAAATAATTTGTGATGCCCCGCGCAAGGCAGCCATCAGCGAAAATTTATTGTTTGACGCCCAGCCTCCGATCATCACGCCGTAAACACCCATGCTCACCACGCCAAAAATATACAATATGCCAATATTGATGTCTGCGATTTGCAGGGAAACAGCCCTTCCGCCAATATCCAAATGGCTGCTCCAGGGAACCACGGCGCTTGTCATCATGGCCGTCAGCATGGCAAGGCCGGGGCCAAGTACAAACAGGAAACGATTGGATAAATTCGGAATGATCTCTTCCTTCATAAATAATTTCAATCCATCAGCCAGCGGTTGCAAAATACCAAAAATGCCTGCCCGGTTCGGTCCGCGCCTGTCCTGAATCACGGCAGCAACCTTGCGCTCAGCCCATGTTTCATACATCGCCACCAGCAATGACAAGCCGATAATTACAGAGATCAAAATGCATTTCTCCAAAATAAAAAACCAATCAATTGCTAATATGGTCTGATTCATTCCTTTGCTATTTACGAAATACGAATTCTTTGATTCGGTTATTGATATCTGTTAGGTCATTTCATTATCTTCTCGACATGCAGCCCATCGTCATTGATCCACAAAATCCGTTGAATGCGCCGGTCCTTCTATCTTTGAAAGATCCCGCTGCGGCTCATTGACTTCGCTCACGCTGTGAATATCCATCAATAATTTCGGTTTTCTTCCATCAAGCACATCATATAAGACCTCCTGCGGCTTTTGTACACCGACATAATGTCCCTGTGCAATCACGGAATGACGATCTATTTTTGCAGGACCTTCAATTTCCCAATCACTTGTCTTCTTTTTTTCAAACCTGCATGCATTGCAAATCCATTCCTGTACCTCGCCCCATTGATCTTTTCTGGCTGTTACGCGGAAAACCTCCTCTCCCCGGTACCAAAGCGTCACCTTGCCGCAGCAGGCAGGATTGCTGCACTGGCGATGGGCGTCTACCGGTTTTAAAAACCATACCCGGTTTTTGAACCGGAAGGTTTTATCTGTCAAGGCACCCACCGGGCAAACATCAATTACGTTGCCGATAAAATCATTATCCAGTGACTTCTGAATATAGGTCGCGATCTCCACATGGTCTCCCCGGTCCAGAATTCCGTGAACTCTTTTTTCTGTTACCTGATCCGCAGTGTATACACAGCGGAAACACATGATGCAGCGCGTCATGTGCAATTGAATGTAAGGACCCAGGTCATGCTTTTCAAAAGTTCTTCTCTTGAATTCATAACGTGTTCCCTCTTTGCCATGCTCATAACTTAGATTCTGAAGATCGCATTCGCCGGCCTGATCGCAGATGGGGCAATCCAATGGATGATTGATCAGTAAAAATTCAACCACACCATTCCTGGCGTCAATCACTTTTTCGCTCGTAATATTTTTCACGACCATTCCATCCATTACGTTTGTGCGACAACTCGCCACAAGTTTTGGCATTGGTCTGGGATCAACGGTCGAACCTGCTGCAACTTCGACAAGACAGGTACGGCATTTGCCGCCGCTGTTTTTTAGTTTGGTGTAATAACACATGGCGGGAGGAGCCACATCCCCGCCGATCTTTCGCGCGGCGTTGAGAATAGAAGTTCCGGGTTCCACTTCAATGCTGATGTTGTCAATGGTTACTTTGAATAATTTCGGTGTTTCGGGCATTTATTAATTAATTGATATCTGGTTAATGATTTTTAAGGTGCAATCAAACGGTCGCTTCCAATGGCTCCGCATAGCCTGCCAAACCATAATTTCTTTTTTGCGATTCCACCGGGTTATTTACATGCCATTCAAACTCGTCTCTGAAATGCCTTATCGCTGCGGCAACCGGCCACGCTGCTGCATCACCCAGCGGGCAGATCGTATTTCCCTCAATTTTCCGTTGAATATCCCACAACAGATCGATATCACTCGATTTTCCTTTTCCGTATTCAATATTGTGTAAGATCTTTTCCATCCAACCGGTTCCTTCCCGGCAGGGCGAACACTGTCCGCAGCTTTCGTGACGATAAAATCTTGCTAAGGTCAACGTGTGTCTGACAATGCACTGATCTTCATCCAGGACAATGAACCCGCCGCTGCCCATCATCGAGCCCTTTGGAAAACCGCCATCGGCAAGACTTTCATAATTCATCAGCCGGGTATCGCCTTTAACCGTCTTCAACAACAGGTTTGCCGGGAGAATGGGGACTGATGAACCGCCGGGGATGCATGCCTTCAATTTTTTTCCATTGGGAATCCCCCCGCAATATTCTTCGCTAAAAATAAATTCTTCAACAGAAATGGTCATGTCAATTTCATACACTCCCGGCTTATTGATATTCCCGCATGATGAAATCAGTTTCGTCCCGGTAGATTTTCCCACACCGATCCTGGCATATTCTTCCGCCCCAATATTTATTATTGGAACGACGGCTGCGATCGTTTCAACATTATTTACAACAGTAGGTCTTTCCCATGCTCCCTTTACTGCGGGAAAAGGCGGCTTGATGCGCGGATTGCCGCGTTTGCCTTCAAGACTCTCTATCAGTGCCGTTTCTTCGCCGCAAATGTAAGCGCCTGCGCCTCGATGAACAAAGATCTCGCAATCAAATCCACTGCCCAAAATATCTTTGCCAAGCCATCCGTTATTTTTTGCTTCGGCAAGGGCCTTTTCTAAAATATCTATTATCCAAGCGTACTCTCCGCGGATATATATGTACGTTATATTGGAGCCAAGTGCAAAAGAGGAAACGATCAACCCTTCAATGAGCAGGTGCGGAAGAAATTCCATCAGGTACCTGTCTTTGAACGTTCCGGGCTCGCTCTCGTCCGCATTGCACACCAGATGACGGGGAACGCCTTCGGGTTTTGCAATAAAACTCCATTTCATCCCTGTTGGAAAACCCGCCCCGCCACGACCCCGCAGACCGCTCTTTTTCACCTCGTCTGTGACCTGATCGGGGGTCATTGTTTTCAGCGCCTTTTCGACGCTGCGGTATCCACCTTCGCGTCGGTATGCATCGTAGAACCTGATTCCTTCTACCTTATCGTTTTCCAGTAATAATTTTTTGATCACGTTTATATTTACGTTTTTAAAACAGGAATGATCCTCATCACCTCAAGCATCACCATTGGTAATTTTCGGTTCTTTATCTCTGTTCCTGCCCTTGTTCATTGTTCGGTTTCCCGTTCTTTATCTTCGCGCCCCATGTATTCCCTGATTACCATGTAAGCGACCCTTCCCGATGTCGACACTTTTTCCTGTGCTGACTGATGGAGACGGGGACCACTCCCTGCAAGGATCACCAAACCGCTCAGCAAAAAACGGTTTTCTTTTTCTTTCCTGTCTTCCCCGAATCCTCTGCCTTTTTGATGTATACCATGGCATCGGGAACCTTGCATGCGGTATTTCCCATATTCACGGATACTGTGCCAATTGCTGTTGCGGCAGCTTTTGCCTTCGATGACAAAGCCGTTACATAGGTTCCGGCGGCGATCACAAAATTATTCATGCTGTGCCGGACGCGGTTGGGCATTGAGTGAATTGTTTTTTTTACCGTCTCCAAAAGTGCTTCAATTT
>DATGFZ010000502.1:0-9298 GCA_035308805.1 Puia sp.
CAGGGTTCAGCAAAAATTTTACGACAGGCACGATGCGATCGCTGCCGATCCGAATTTCTCTGCAGTGCATATCAGGAAAAGTCAGCTGCATAAATTCGCAAAAGATTTTACGATCGTTTATAATAAATCCTTTGCCGGTCATGGCGGGATGAAGGAGATGGCAGAGCCGGTCGTGCAAAAAATGTTTCAATCCATGAAGCCGGTAATTGATGAAAAAATAAGTTGGTTCATCTATTACAAAGAAGAACCCGTTGCCATGTGGCTAAACCTCCCGGATTTAAATCAATGGTTTAAATATCTTAACGGAAAATTTACGTTGCTGCATCAATTGAAATTTTTATGGATGAAGAAAACAAAAAAGTGCAACAAGTTTATCGGGCTCGCTTTCGGACTCGTTCCCCAATGGCAGGGAAAGGGCGTGGATAGCTACATGATCATGGAGGGCGCAAAAATAATCCAGGAGGAAAAACTATACGAAAAATATGAGATGCAGTGGATCGGAGAATTCAATCCAAAGATGATTAACATTGCAGAAAATCTTCCCACAAACCGCAGCCGCATACTGACAACGTATCGTTATTTATTTGACAGGACAAAAGAATTCAAGCGACACCCGATACTTAATTGAAAATTGGTGGTAACCCTTTTATTATATTAAGTGCCGCAATCCTTTTTCTTTATCCCACCCAATCCTTTGCATGAGGGTTGGGCCGCTTATAAGCCAGGGGTAAACCAGGAAGACAGGCTATGGGTTAACTCCGCACTACCTCTAATTCGATCTTGCAGGCCCGGCAGTTTGGAGCGTCATTGAGGAGGCTAATCGAATGTGCATAAACAAAAATCATTGCAAGAAAAACTTCATTATTATTGCAAAACTGAAAACTGATTTGAAGTTTGAGGTGTTATATTAACCATGGATAAATTTATTGTTTCAGCAAGAAAATACAGACCGCAGCATTTTTCTTCTGTTGTTGGTCAATCCCATATAACTACCACACTAAAAAATGCCATTAAGAATGGCCAGCTGGCCCATGCATTTTTATTTTGCGGTCCGCGCGGAGTGGGTAAAACCACCTGCGCCAGGATACTTGCCAAAACAATCAACTGCACGAACCCTTTGCCAGATGGTGAAGCATGCGACACATGCAATTCCTGCATTTCTTTTAATGAAGGGACTTCAATGAATATTCACGAGCTCGATGCGGCATCCAATAATTCTGTTGATGACATCCGCACACTGGTTGAGCAGGTTCGTTTTGCTCCCCAGGCCGGAAAATATAAAGTGTATATTATTGACGAAGTACACATGCTCAGTTCATCTGCGTTCAATGCATTCTTAAAAACACTCGAAGAGCCGCCACCCTATGCAATTTTTATCTTAGCGACTACGGAGAAGCACAAAATCCTGCCGACGATTCTAAGTCGCTGCCAGATCTTTGATTTTAAGAGAATAACCATTCATGATACAATAAATCATTTAAAAGAAATTTGTGACAAAGAGAATATTCATGCCCAGCAGGAAGCCCTGCAGGTGATCGCGCAGAAAAGTGAAGGTTGTATGCGCGATGCGCTGAGTATTATGGATAAGATCGTAAGCTTTACAAACGGAGAAATAACTTATCAAAACACACTGGAACACCTTAATATTCTTGACGAAGATTATTATTTTAAGCTGATAGAAGCCATGCTGGATCAGCATCTTGCCGATGCGATGCTTTTATATGACGACATCAACCGCAAAGGGTTTGAAGGGGACCTGGTAATAAACGGTTTCAGTGAATTTATCCGCAATCTTCTTATCTGTAAAGATCAAAAAGTCGCGCAGTTATTGGAAGTGGTAGAAAGTTTTCGGGAAAAATATATGAGCGTTGCGCAAAAAGCTGATACTTCATTTTTAATAAGCGCGCTGAATATTTTGAATGAATCAGAAATAAATTATAAGGGATCGCGCAATAAAAGATTGCATGTTGAATTGGCGATCATCAAACTTTGTTACCTGCAGCAGGCGCTTGAATTGAGCACCGGAAATGAAATAGCCCATAAAAAGAAACTGACCGAAACCGTGCGCCCGGTTTCTTTTAGGAATATTACGCCGATCGAATTATCCCTTGTAAGAAATGAAACCAAAAATGCTAAACCAAAAGCGGAAATAAAAGAATCAGCCAGATTGCTGATTGAAACCACCATGCTCGGAGATGACATAAAGATTAATCATGATCATCCAAAAACCCAGGCGACATCAGTAGGAACCCTTTCAAAGATGCGCGAGCAAATTGCCAATCGCCGCCAGCAGGTCAATGAAGAATGCAATCCGTTGGAAGAAAAAAAATTGCAGGAATTGTGGCAGCAATACACGGCCCAGCTTGTACAAATTAAAAGCTCCGCCGTCAAAAGCTTTGAACTGGCCACACGATTAATAATTGATGAAAACAATTTTGAAGTTATTGCCAACAACAGCCTGGAACAAAAATTTATAGAGCAGGAAAAACGTGGTCTCTGCGAATTTCTTCAAAAAGGCTTTAATAACAAAAAGCTCAGTTTTGTCGTAAGTATCCAGGAAAATAATTCAGCGGCAGCACCTCATCCGCAGACATTCAGCAAAAGGGATCAGTATTTGAAAATTGTTGAACAATATCCATTGGTTGGGGAACTTAAAGACCGGTTGAAATTGGAACTGGATTATTGATGTCCCCTGTTGAAGCGTCAACCACAGGCATCAGCAGCTGCCGGTTTCATACGCCCGAATTGAAACATACACTATCCCCCCGCATCCCGCGAATGCTGACCGCCCGGTTGTAACCGGCGAAGTAACTTTCCATCCAGGCTGAATGGAAAAAAAAAGCGAAGTTTACCTGTTTATTGCTCGTTTCACGACTGTTAAATTTCTTATGCTAATTTTGCGAAGCAGGTAAATGGCCAGAAATTTGCAATTCGGTAAAAAACACCATGGCAGGCAATTCGACATACCAGGTATTTCAAACTAGTTCAACAGGAAGGTGGCAACGTTTTAAATGGGCCGGACGTTTCTTATTATTTTTATTGATTCTCGGCATTGCCGTCATCATCATCACCTTATCGCGGACGAATATCCCCGACCTGCCCCATTTCGCAAACGCGCAGGAAAAACAAGTTTTGCTGGACACCAACAGCAGCTGGCTAAATAAAAAAAGTAAAATTCTTAAGCAGTATGATGGCTTCAGAAAATACATCACTGAAAAAGTAGCCTACAAGTCCGGCGGCTATCCCATTCCGAAAAGATTCAGAAAAAAGAACGGCGTTATTGTCCAGGCGGACTCCAGTTTTTATTCCCTCAAAAAATTTGCGACCGGCATCCGTGCTGCGTTCTATGTGAACTGGAATGCAGAATCTTTCGTTTCCCTTCAGCAGAATATTTCCCACCTGAATATGGTAATCCCCGAGTGGTTCTTTATTGATCCGAACGCAGACACTTTGCGCACGGACATTGACAGAAAAGCACTGGAGATCATGAGCAGATCCGGTGTTAAAATTATCCCCTTACTAACCAATAATATAAAAGGGACTTTCCGGGGAGATGTGCTGCACAGAATTTTTACAGACAAGAAAAAAAAGCAACGTTTGTTTGATGATATCATCAACGTTTTAAAAAAAGATAGCCTGGACGGAATCAATATTGATTTTGAAGAATTGAAAGAATCAAAAAGTGAAACGCTTGTTCTATTTCAAAAAGAATTGTACGAAAAATTACATGCAAAGGGTTTTTTGGTTACGCAGGATATTGAACCGTTTAACGATGATTATAATTTAAGCGGTCTCGCAAAATATAATGACTACATCTGTTTGATGGCTTATGATCAATCTTCAGAAAGCACTGCACCGGGTCCGATATGCCATCAAAAATGGATCGAAGCTGCGGTTGACCAGGCGGCAAGGAAAATTCCTCCGCAAAAAATGATCTTGGCCATTGCCGGATTCGGTTACGACTGGCAATTGAATGCAGATCAAAAATCAATTCCCGATTCAACAAAACCAGTTTCATACCAGGAGGCGCTTTCGCTCGCTACGGCATTTGACGCGCAGAATGACATTGACTTTGACAACGATTCATACAATTTGCATTTTGCTTATGGCGGTGACAGGGGTGAGGATCATGAAGTCCATTTTACAGACGCAGCCACAACCTTCAACTCATTACGATTTGCGGTGGAATACGGACTAAGCGGAGTTTCCCTCTGGCGGCTTGGTTCAGAAGATCCGCGCATGTGGGATTTTTATGACAGGGACATGAGTAAAGACAGCATTAAACATTTTGACTTTTCAAATTTCAGCATCATAAAATCGTTAAATAAAGGCGAAGTTCCTGCCTATCACGGAGAAGGGGAAGTACTGGATATCGTGGGCGGACCGCTAAGCGGGAAAATTACGCCTGAAGTGGATACCAGTGAAGTATTGATCAGTGAGGAAGAATACGACAGCCTTCCGTCAAAATGGGTCGCTAGAAAGTACGGAACCAAAGATAAAAAGAAATTGGTACTGACCTTTGACGACGGACCTGATCCGAAATACACTCCTCAGATTTTAGATATCCTTGGCCGTGAGAAAGTGCCGGCGGCTTTTTTTCTTGTCGGAATAAATGCGGAAAATAATATCCCGTTGGTGAAAAGAATATACCGGGAAGGTCACGAAATCGGCGATCACACTTTTACCCACCCAAACATTGCAAAGGTCGGAAGAAAGCGCGCCATCCTTGAAATGGAGTCGACCCGGTTGCTGATAGAGTGCATCACCGGGCATTCAACCATTATGTTTCGGGCGCCCTATAATGCCGATTTTGAACCACAGACCGCTGAAGAATTGATTCCCGTTGCCATTGCCCGTCAATTGAATTATTTGGATATCGGCGAATCAATAGATCCGCTTGATTGGGAACCAGGAACACCGGTTGATTCCATTGTGGACAGGGTGATTCGCCGCAAACAGGATATGACCAACCAGAATTTAAGCGGCAACATTATTTTGTTGCATGATGCGGGCGGAGAAAGTCGGGCAGCCACCGTCGCCGCATTGCCACAGATCATTCATTATTTTAAAGCGCGGGGATATACGTTTACCACAATCGCCGATTTGCTTGGAAAGAAAAAAGATGACCTCATGCCACCCGTTGCCAAAGGGAGTGGTTATTTTTTGTTGCAGATAAATTATTATCTCGCCGAATTTGGATATTGGGGCGGCAATATCCTGTCGTCCATCTTCATCGTTTTTATTATTCTTTCTGTTGGGCGAATCATTTTCCTTGGTATCATCGCCACAGACGAATATTTCAGGGAAAAAAGGCATCCGCTGCTGCCATTCCCTTTTACTGATAAAAAAACGGCGCCTTTGGTGAGCATTATCGTTCCGGCCTATAATGAAGAAGTTAATGCGGTGAGTTCATTGAATAATTTGTTGCGCACGGATTATCCGAATTTCGAGATCATTTTTGTCGATGATGGCAGCAAAGACAACACGTTTGCTATAGTAAACGAAGCGTTTAAAAATAATGATAAAGTCAACGTTTTCACTAAGGTCAATGGCGGAAAAGCATCTGCATTGAATTATGGCGTCACGCATTCAAACGGGGCTTACGCCATTTGTATCGATGCCGACACAAAATTATTGCCCGATGCGGTCTCCCAGTTAATGAAGCATTTTCGCTGGTCACAAGTGGGGGCGGTTGCCGGCAACGTCAAAGTGGGCAACCAGGTAAATCTCCTTACAAGGTGGCAGGCTATTGAATACGTGAGCAGTCAGAATTTTGACAGAAGAGCTTTTGCAAGTCTCAATGCCATTACGGTTGTGCCGGGAGCGATTGGGGCATTCTCAAAAATAGCGTTGGAATACGCCGGTGGCTTTACGACCGATACCCTGGCTGAAGACTGTGACCTGACCATACGCATCATCCGCTGCGGATATATTGTCGCTAACGAGCCAAAAGCGATTGCCTTAACAGAATCACCGGAGACTTTGAAAATGTTTTTCAAACAACGTTTTCGCTGGAGCTACGGGGTGATGCAGACTTTTTGGAAAAACAGGGATGCGCTGTTCAACTGGAAATACAAATGGCTGGGCTGGGTGTCGTTACCGAATATTCTTATCTTTCAATTCATTATCCCGTCGATAATTCCCCTGGTGGATTTTTTTCTGTTCGTGGGTTTATGGACAGGCAATGCAGGTACCGGCAACACAGAAAAAATTTTATTGTACTATCTGATATTCATGCTTGTTGATGCAGCTGTTGCATTGCTCGCATTTAGCTTTGAAAAAGAAAATAAATGGAAACTGCTTTGGATAATTCCGCAAAGGCTTGTGTGGCGATGGCTGACATGGCTCGTTTTGTTCAAATCAATCCGCCGGGCATTCAAAGGAGAACTGCAACATTGGGGCGTTTTGAAAAGAACAGGTAATGTGAAAGACGTTTCCCCTGTGCGTGCTTAGATGAACTGATCATTGAGATTGCCGGATCGCAGGCGTGTGGCGATGATGGTGATCCAGGAGTATGATATCACCTTTGCATTTACCCACCATAAAAATACCTGGTCTGGCTGTATCCTTACCTGAAACGATCGCACCTGTTCAAAACGACTATTCCCAATCATATATTTAATCATTTTGCCATGCACAGATTATTGCCATTCGCATTTATTTTTTTACGGACAATTGCCATTGGGCAAACCCCGGCTGAAAAATACCCCGTTGATTCCGCATCCGTTGAACACGGCGGCGTTCCAAGGGGCGAGATATTGGCATTCACTTTTCAACATTCAAAAATTTTTCCCGGAACAAAAAGAGATTATTGGGTCTACATCCCCGCACAGTATCGCCCGGAACAACCGGCATGTGTATACGTAAACCAGGATGGCATTGGATGGAAAGCACCTGTCGTATTTGATAATCTTATCAATGCCAAAGAAATGCCGATCACCATTGGCGTGTTCATCGCTCCCGGGCAAGTGATTGCGGCAAACGATCAACAGGCAAACAATCGCTATAACCGCAGCTTTGAATATGATGGACTGGGAGATGATTATGTGAGATTTTTATTGGACGAATTATTGCCCGAAGTGGAAAAACAAAAAGCCAGTGATGGCCGTGCCATTCATTTATCAAAGAATGGAAACGACAGAGCCATTGGCGGAGCAAGCAGCGGCGCTGTGTGCGCATTCACTGCAGCCTGGGAACGACCCAATGAATTTTCACGCGTCTTCAGTGCAATCGGAACTTATGTGGGTCTTCGCGGGGCGGATCGTTATCCGACGCTTGTGCGCAAATATGAACCAAAACCAATCCGCGTTTTCCTGCAGGATGGCGCCAACGATCTAAATATTTATGGTGGTGATTGGTGGAAGGCGAATGAAACACTGGAGCGTGCGCTGACTTTTGCAGGTTATGACGTGAAACATGTATGGGGTGAAGAGGGTCACAATGGCAACCAGGGGACCTCCGTTTTTCCTGATGCCATGCGCTGGTTATGGAAGGATTGGCCAAAGCCGGTAGCGGCGGGTCTTTCAAAAAATCAGTTTTTGGCTGATCTGTTGATTCCGGGTCAGGATTGGGAATTGGTCGGGCAGGGTTATGCGTTCACAGAAGGGACTGCAGCAAATCCGGCAGGTGATGTTTTTTACCAGGATATTCCCCATTCTAAAACATATAAAGTAAGTATTGACGGGAAACTTTCCATGTTGTCAATTGATGCAAAGAAGGCAAGCGGAACATCTTTCGGACCTGATGGAAAACGCTATGTCGCTGCCGGAGCGGTAAATCAGGTCATCAGCTATGATGCAGAGGGAAAAGAAACCGTTGTCGCAGAAAATATTGCCGGCAATGACCTGGTGGTGGCAAAAAATGGAAACATTTATGTTACGGTTCCGGACGGAACACAAAATCCGAGCAAAATATATCTCATCAGACCCAATGGAGAAAAAAAAATAGTTGATGAAGGATTAAAATTTGCCAATGGCATCACGTTAACTCCCGATCAAACGCAGTTGTACATCACTGAGTCTGCCACCCATTGGGTTTGGATCTATGGGATTGAACCGGACGGCACGCTCCGTGATAAGCAGCGCTATGGATGGCTTCACTCTCCGGATAATGCAGACAACGCTTGGCCGGATGGTCTGAGGTGCGATACAGCGGGCAGGGTGTATGTAACTTCCCGCCTGGGAATTCAGGTCCTGGACCAGTTGGGACGTGTCAATGCCATTTTACCATCCCCGGGAGGGCAGATCTCTAATTGTTGTTTTGGCGGTGCTCATTTTGACACCTTATATATATCGTGTGGGGATAAGGTTTTTCGCAGAAAATTAAAAGCGCGCGGAGCAAATGGTTTTGAAGAACCAATAAAACCGGCAAAACCGCGACTATAATTTTTTTTGAGTTCAAATATCACGGAATCCTGGTTCATGTTTATTCCATTGCAAGCCGGGAAAACCTGGAGGGCAAGGTAAAATTCAAAATTTAAATAGATACTCCTGAAAGAACATAATAGCAATTTCGCCTGGTCAGGAATGCAAATCAGGCAGGTTGCCCTTAACCCTTTTCCCCGCGATGACCAATCAGCAGACCGACGCCTCAACGACACCCGCGAAAAACCGAATCAGGCGTCAAAAAATAAAATGTAATCCTGGTTCCGGCTGCACACATTGGACTTGATAGTTTTTTCCTAATTTCGGGTTTCCTTTAACTAAAATCATCTTAGATATTATGGCTGAAGTTATTTTGATGCCGCGATTGAGTGATACCATGACCGAAGGCGTGATCGCTGACTGGCATAAAAAAGTTGGGGACCCTGTAAAAAAAGGCGACCTGCTTGCCGATGTTGAAACAGATAAAGCGACCATGGAATTGGAAAGTTATAAGGACGGTACGTTGTTGCATTTGGGCGCCAGCAAAGGCGCCAAACTGCAGGTGAATGACCTGCTTGCGATCATCGGCAAGCCGGGTGAAGACATTGCTGCCCTGATAAAAAATAATTCCGGCGGTGCCGGAGAAACTGTAAACCCGGAACCCGTGAAAACAGAAGCAAAAAAGGAACCCGCACCACCCCAGGCGACTGTTGCTGAAACAAAACCTGCCGCATCTGCCGCACCGGTTGCAGACATTTCAAAAATGGAAGAAGTTATTTTAATGCCGCGGTTGAGCGATACGATGACTGAAGGCGTGATTGCTGACTGGCATAAAAAAGTTGGCGACGAGGTGAAAAAAGGTGATGTGCTTGCGGACATCGAGACGGACAAAGCCACGATGGAATTAGAAAGTTATAAGACCGGAAAATTATTAT
>DATGFZ010000503.1:0-14033 GCA_035308805.1 Puia sp.
AATGCATTGTTATAAAGATTGAGTAACACCCTTCCAATATCCTGTGGAATGATATTTATTTTTCCAATGCCTGGGTCAAAATCAGTTTTCATTGTTGCATTGAACGCTTTGTCTTTTGCTCTCAATCCATGATAAGATAACCGTAAATATTCATCTGCCAGCGCATTGATGTCCGTCAGTTCTTTTACATTACTGGTGCTTCTGCTATGCTGCAGCATGCCTTTTACAATGGCATCTGCGCGTTTGCCGTGGTGATTTATTTTTTGTTCATTTTCTTTTATATCATTCAGTATTATTTTAGCATCATCAATATTTCCTTTATCAATTTCCTCTCCGGCTTCTTCAATTAATTCAGTATTTACATCAGAAAAATTATTGACAAAGTTCAACGGGTTTTGTATTTCATGGGCAATGCCTGCCGTGAGTTCTCCGAGACTTGCCATCTTTTCTGACTGGATGAGCTGGGATTGGGTGGATTTGAGGTCGGACAGGGTACTTTCGACTTTTTCTTTTTGAAGCTGAAGCAAAGCATTGGCTTTTTGTTTGTGCCTGTTGTTTCTCCACAGCACGCCGGCGAAAACCAATAAAACGACCAGGCCTGCGGCTAGTCCGTAAATCCTCATCTTGTTGGCACTCGCATCCCGTTCCTTCTGGATCTCCTGCTGATGAATTTTCTCATTAAAGGTGAAGTTTTGTACTTGCCTGATCTTCTCTTTACTGAATAAAGAGTCTCTCAAAATATTTGAGATTTTCTGGTACTTAAATGCACTGTCAATACGTCCTTTTGATTCATACAGATCCGACAATAAAGTGCTCGCTTCCAGGCTTTGCACCGGCAGCGAAAGCTTATTGGCCAGGAGGAGCGACTGGTTGGTGTACCAGAGCGCAGAATCTGTCATGCCTGTTCCCTTAAAAGAATTAGCGATCCCCACATACGCCTGACAGATATCAATCGGCTCGAAACTTTGCCCGGAATAGTTCCTGGCTTTCCGGAAATACTGCATGGCGTTTTGATAATCCCCCTTTTTTAAGCAAATATTACCTAAAATATAAAGCGGGTAAGCCCAGGGCTTTTTGCTATCCGTGAGAAAAGCAGTATTCACCCGGTTAAGGTAAAACAAGGCAGAATCATATTGATGGGTCTCATAGAAACAGGCTCCAAGGTTGCCCATGAATATTTGTTGAAAATACTTTGAGGATTCCATAGAAAGCGCCTCCTCGTAATAATCAATCGCCAGCTTAGGTTCATCAATGTTGAAATAGACTTCACCCAACTTTTCAAGCGCCCATTTACCTGCAGATTTATCTTTATTGTTTTCTGACAGTTGCAACGCTTTAAAAGCGAATTTTACGGCAAGCGAATCATTCCTGAGTTCTGAAAGGGCGACTGCACTCTGGGAATACATCGACTGTTCAAAGATGTCCATGCCGGCAGCTTCAAATTTATTCCTGACGGATTGCTCTTTAACCAGATCCAGACCCATATTGGTAAAGTAAAGGCAGGAATCCGGTTTGGTAAATACATATTCATTAACCAGCGCAGTGATTATTGCTCCCTTCGCGGTATCGCCGATGTTGTTTACCAGTAGTCGGTCCAAACTGTCAACCACATGCGGATCCTGGCATCGCACGTTTGAAGCCCAACAAATACCCGCTAGAACCGCAATAATTAATTTCATGAACCATTAATTTTTAATCCCTGGTGACCGGAAGTTCAATCACAAACTCCTCGTACTTCGGCCTTCTTACTATTTTCATTCCAGTCCGTATTCTTTTTTAATTGCTGCAATCAGTTTCTTATTCTCGTCTTTTAATTTTGCAAGCTCAAGGCGGTAATAATTAAAAATTACATTTCTCTCAAACAATAAGTTATATAATTTCAGAAATTGAGCGGATTGCTCCGCGCTGATAACCGAAGTATGATTGCCTGGTGTAAAAAAATGTCTTTTGAGCGCATGGTGATTGATGATACTATCCACAGAGGGATAAAAAGTATCATTCAAAATATTATTCTGCCAGTCAGCCTGGTTCTTTTCTGTTTCAAACATGCGGGTTTCCAACTCTTTAATGTCCGTACTTATAAAGTTGTTATAATTTACCAGGTCGTTCCTGATACCTTCATTGCGAATGAGTCCAAAACTTCCCGAGCTTTGCATTTGCTGAAAAGTAACATTGGAATATCCAAACTCAAGGAACCCTCTGGTTTGATAAGCGAGCCGGTAAAACATCTCCTGTTCTGAATTATATTTCTGCGACCTGATCAGCTGCATTAGCGTATCAATCCTTATTTTACCATTATCAATGCTCTGCAGGCTTGATTCAACCGCCATAGAATCCGCACCAAGATTTTTTACCAGGCTGTTTATATTGGCATGTTCCCTTTCTCTGTCAGAAATATATTCACGGATGTTCTCGGCAAAAAATCCCATCGTTACGGCAAGAAATATCATCAAGAACTCAAGGAAATACTCTTTGAAATTTTTCTTTTCCACGTGCGGGTGATGATGGACTTCCATGCTTTTGGTTTGCAGTTTATCGTTTTTTTCGACTTTGGTTTTTTTGCTTTTATTTATTTGTCCATTTGCTCATTAACCATGCTCAGTAAGTGTTGATTGGTAACATATAACATGCGTATACGCCGTAAGTCGGCCTGCGCCTGTACAACAAAGGCTTCGTAAAACGCAACAAGGGCATTACGTTGCTCCGCAGATAGCGTAGCAAAAGGCTTGATGACAGGAATATGCGGAACGACATCATAAGACCGGCTTGTATCGGTAGTGATCATATCATGGTAATCCATGAGTTTGACCATTTCAGCCTGTTGTCCCAATATTGCAGAAAGAATACGTGTGTTATAATTTTTTAGTGTTTCAATCTGGCCTTTATAGTAAGCCATGCTATCCCTAAGCGCAATATTATTTATGTAACGCAATGCTCCTGCATTTACCATCTGATCATAAGAAGATGTACTGAATGGAATTTCAACCAGGGTAATGGCAAAAATATTCAGCCGCTCCAGCACATTAATTTTTGTATTTTCTTCCCCCTCAAAAAAAATATTTTTTACGCTATCGCAAACGACTACTTTCTTCTGGTATATTTTTTTATACTGTGTTAATAAAGCTTGTTGCTGCTTCAATTCATCGCGATAAGTTTCCAGGTATTCCTTTGTATTGTTTTTATCGGTAAAATGTTCCCTGATATTTTCGGCAAAGAAACCAAGCGTGACAGCAAGAAATATCATCAGGAATTCCAAAAAATATTCTTTGAAGTTTTTCTTTTCTATGTGTGGATGATGATGTACTTCCATAATTAAATTCGACGTTTTTACTGTCTTATGAATTTATTGGTAATTGAATCGCAAACTCCGTAAAATCATCTTCTTTCGCTCTGCTTTTATTTCAGCGTGATGTGATTGTATAATATTATTGCAAAAAATAAATCAAATTTTCTCCTCCTGCCAGTTTTGTTTTGAATCTCAAAAGATAAGAAAAACTATCAACAACTGTAAAATCTGTCCTCATCATCCTGTTTTTATGAAGCACGGCATTCCTAATTCAAATACCAACCCATCATCTGTTCTCCATCGCCAGCCGTAAATCAAAAGCGTTGACTGATCTTTCCAGAAATGAATCCATGCAAAAGAAAATAAGAAAATTCAAACTGACACACTCCACATCGATTTTACGGACAGCAGGCCTGGCGAAGCGATTTACTTGTATTGCGAATATGGTGAAACTTACCAATTCTAAATAACCAATTCGATAATTATGGAATATTTTGATGAATGCATCCTATTAAAAACTTTTCGATGTTGCATTTCTTGTTTTTGATATTTTGTTTTGACTTATCAATTTCTTCAGATTGCCAAAAAATCGAAAACAGCATTTCAATTCAAATGGATTCATTAAAAAAATCCAATATCGACACCTATACAGCCTTAACAGTAACACCGGCTATGGCTACCGGATTAACCAAGTGATTCATGAGCTTCGAAGATAGTGATAACTTAATGGCGGGAGAATCACCAAAAAAAGAGATTCGAATAAAAGAAATCAACCGCTGAACAGGTGGTTTTTATTTTGTACTTTTTGCAAAATTGAAAACACAAATATGAAGTTGGAAATCTTGTTTTATTTGCTTTCAGTCTTGTTAGTTACCTCCGGTAAAGGACAGCAAGATCCCACCGAACACCCTAAAATATTATTATTAAATGCGGGTAATCCGACATGGCCCGTTAAACTAACCAAACAGTGGTTTGAAGGCGACCCGCAGTATATGCTGACATTTAGAAATGCAAAATTCAAATCTTTTAAAATAACAGGACAAGGTTTTTTTAAGTTTGAGTTTAAAGAGTTTGGAAAAGCGCTGCAAATGGCTCTGTCTACTGAAGCAAGTTCAACTGTTAAATTTAGCGAAGGAGTAATAAAAATATTATCGGGGAAACCCGGTAAAAAGAAAGTGGAATGCCGCTTTGCGACCGGAACTGGGATTTTTAGAGCAAATGAATCAGATGTTAAGATGATTATCTGTACAATTAAAAAGGAAGAATAAATATTCGGGATTCAAAGAGTTTTCAATCAGGCCCTATTGCGATTTCAGGGGCAGCCGGGTTGTTTGGAAAGATTTAAGGTCATTGTGACCGTTCGAAAGCGGACAACCCGGAGTGTCAAAACCGAACGATTGAGTCCTGCATGTTGTGATAAATGACTGATTGCTAAAACATGCGATCCTGGTATTCTCTTTGGTGGGTAATTTTCCGGCACTCGCTAAACAACTTCTTATGCTTAAAAACTATTTCAGGATCGCCACGCGCATCCTTGCACGCAATAAGCTGTACGCGACCATTAATGTTCTGGGTCTTGCCCTTGGCATTTGCGGTTGTACGATCATCTGGCTGGTGGGCAGCTACGAACTGAGCTTTGACCGGTTCCATCCTGATCGAGACCGTATCTACCGGGTAGTCGATGGCGGAAAGCCCGGAGAACGAAAAAGCACATCCGTCCTTGCTCCCATGGCCCAGGCGATCAGGGAAAATATCCCGGGAGTAGAAGCAGTGACGGCGTATTACGATGAATACAGGATGGACCATGTCAAGGTTCCAGGGGCGGGGAAGCCTGTGGCAACATTCCCCTGCAAAATGGAGGGTGAGGAAAGGGAGACCGGGGTCATCATTGCGGATGCGGAATGGTTTCATATCTTTCCTTATAGCTGGCTTGCGGGAAACCCGACAGAGGCACTCAAAGAACCCTTTAAGGTGGTATTGACGGAAAAGCGCGCAAAGCTTTATTTTGGGGATATTCCGCCTGCTGCTGTGATCGGCAGGGAACTGATCTATGACGATTCTCTGTGGCTTCAGGTGACCGGAGTGGTCCGGGACTGGAATACCGAATCAGATCTTGCTTACACGGATATCATTTCCTTTCCAACCATTGCGGCGACCTCACTCAAACAAGGGCGTATGAATGATTGGGTATTGCGTCCGGTTGGGTTTATGTATGAGCTACCGTTTGTTTATGTCAAACTGGCCAAAGGTTCGAATCCCGCATTGGTGGAGTCCGGGATGAACCGGATTCTGGCAGAACACGTCGTTTCCGATCGCAGGCATCCCCGGCTGCAGGCGCTCCAGCCGCTCGGGGACGTGCATTTCAACAGCGATTACGCGGATGACGGCCGCAGGAAGGCCCACCTGCCAACCCTATACGGACTGGGTGGGATAGCACTCTTTATTCTTATCCTGGCAGCCGTGAATTTCATTAACCTGGCAACAGCACAGTCCCTGCAGCGGGCAAAAGAGATCGGGGTACGCAAAGTACTGGGAAGCGGAAGGCGTGGGCTCTTGCTCCAGTTCCTGATAGAAACGGCACTGCTCACCACATTTGCGGTGATGATCGCGACATTATTTGTAGCTCCTGTAATGGGTTTTTTTCGCGATTATATACCCGATGGTGTTCAGTTTTTCCCTTTCGCTCCGGCAAACCTGCTGTTCCTGGCCGGCACGATTGTCGTGGTAACAATACTGGCGGGCTATTATCCCGCGCGTGTACTGGCGGGATATCAGCCGGTGATCTCACTTAAAGGATCAGGAACGATAAGAGGTGGTGAAAAATGGTGGCTCCGGCGAAGCCTGGTCGTTTTTCAATTTTCGATCTCGCTGGTATTTATTATTGTCACCCTGGTGATCGGCAATCAGATCCGCTACATGCTGAACACCGATTACGGCTTCCGGACCGATGCGCTGGTAACGGTAATGGGCCAGGGCGGTATCCAGGATACGACCACCAGGGAGCTTAAACTGCTCGAACAGCGGTTTAGCCAACTGGCAGGTGTCGCCGATGTCGCCAGAGAATTCTCACCACCGATCGGAGGCAATTCGTGGATACAGACTTTTGAATACAGGGGTAAGCATCCCAAAGAGGTCACCGGGAATTTCAATTTCGGGGATGATCATTTTATTCCGTTCTACGGGATGCGGCTGCTGGCAGGAAGAAATATCCGCAACGGCGACAGCCTGACAGAAGTCGTCATCAATGAGACGGCCTCGAGACAATTCGGATTCAGGAGCCCTTCGGCGGCTGTCGGGCAGCTGATCTATTTTGAGAAAAAGCCGCTGCCGATCGTTGGCGTCGTTGAAGATTTTCATATGGTTTCTTTTCGCGAACCAATCCGGCCCGTATTTATCGGTCATAATCCGGCGGTCGAACGCTTTGTGGAAGTCAGGCTTGCGAGCGCAGGCATGGGTGTGGACCGGGTAAAGGCGATCCTGGACGCCATGTACAAGGTATTCAACGGCGTATATGGTACGCGGATGCATTCGGGCTTCGAATTTATGGACGATTATATCCGCGGGCTTTATCAGACCGAGCAAAAGACGGCTTCGCTGGTGAAGGTGGCGATGGGGCTCGCCGTCTTTATTTCCTGTATGGGTTTGTTCGGGCTTTCGCTTTTCACGGCAGAGCGGCGGGCCCGTGAGATCGCGATCCGGAAGGTGTTGGGTGCGACAACGGGGCAAATCGGATTGATGCTGAACAGGGATTTTGTTTGGCTGGTGCTGCTCGCGCTTGCTATCGCTACACCTGTCGCGTGGATAATAGCGCACCGCTGGCTGCAGGACTTTGCATACCGGGTGGGGGTTCCATGGTGGGTCTTTGCGCTGGCGGGGTTAGGAGCGATCGTGCTGGCGCTGGTCACGGTCGGTTTTCAGGCTATCCGCGCAGCAAGGGCCAATCCGGTGAAGAGTCTGAAGGCAGAGTGATGTTGGGCTTGAATTGGTAAGATTACCACCTGGCTTTAATTCCTGATAGCGGTTCAGGTCGCGACTAATAAATTAACTGCATGGACCAATTTGCCGATAAAATGAGCTAAATTGGATTGCATGTGCCTGATGTCTAAAATATTTTTAATAGTCTCGATTTTATTCATCACTTTATCCGGTTGCAGGACCATTCTATGTTCTTCCACTTATCTTACGCCGGCATTTATCGGATTTTCGGCGGCTGACATGGATACTTTGATAGTAAGGCAATTTGAGCCCGATGATAACTTTCTTCATCTTATTGATACCACTCTTTTTACGAACGATCCAAAAGTGGCCTTTTATTACACATCACATGATACCACCATTGTAGTTTTGAATATCCTTAGCGGCGAAGAAAAGTATATTATCCCCAATTACGACTGGCAGATATATATTCCTGCAAAAAACAAAACAATTCTCATATCAAAAATCGTCTTACTAACCCAATTAAAAACGTCTAAAATCATCTCACAATAATCCATATTATTTTATAAAACCTTTTAAACCTACTGAAAAATAGTCCCAATTTATATGAGATGGAGTTACGTAAATTTTATGAAAAAGCAACTTTTTAGTTGCTTATGCGTTAGGTGCTCTAATTTTCACTTTTTTGGATGATTTTTCAAATAAATGAATAGATAATTTGCACAAAGTATCATTTTTTGATAACTTACGCAAAACTTATATCATTGAACCATTCTGAAATAGTAAAAACGCAGGAGTGGATAGAGTCCAAACAAGCGAAGGGTAGCACAGCATTTTCACTAAAGGATGCCAGAGGAAGTCTTCATGAACACTCAGAAGCTGCCTTAAAACAAAGCTTAAACAGGTTGGTCAAAAAAGGAAAGATAATATCAATTCACAAAGGCTATTACCTTATTATCACACCACAATATTTAAGCCGGGGTATTCTTCCACCTCAAACATATCTGGATGGATTGATGAAATTTTTAGATAGACCATATTACCTGGGCCTACTGAATGCTGCATCTTTTTATGGTGCTGCACATCAACAACCCCAAGAGTATTTTATATTTACAAATTTCCCTGTTTTAAGACCGACAAAGAAGAAAGGGATCAAAGTCAATTATATCAGTAGAAAGAAAATACCATCCATACTTTTGGAACAAAGAAAAACCGAAACAGGTTACCTCAACATTTCATCTCCAGAATTAACAGCAGCGGACTTGGTTCAATTTGAAAAAAGGATCGGAGGATTAAGTAGGGCCGCAGCAGTACTAAGTGAACTTGTCGAAGAAATTAAAATTGAAAATATCAATGAAAATTTTATAAAAGAAATACCAGTAACCACAATACAAAGGCTGGGTTATTTATTTGAAAAAGTATTGAAGAACAACCAACTTGCAGAACGTTTATTAGAGCAAAGTAAAATGAAAGCGAAAAGATTTTTTCGAATCCCGTTAAAAACGCAGGCACAGATAAAGGGATTTTCGTTCGATGCAAAATGGAAGGTAATTATTAACACTGAAATAGAAATTGACGAATGATTCCTCAATCGGATATAATTGAATGGAGCAATCATGTTCCATGGTCAGCCAATGAACAAGTGGAACTGGATTTCGATTCCCGCAATGGCGCACAGAAAAGCTGCGGCTATTTCTGTGGTTAATTCTACTTTGCTGTATAACTCATTTCCAATACCGTCTGACGAAATGTGTTCATTTCTGTTCAATCTTTTTTGATGTCCGGTTCTGTGCGAGAGTTCGTGAAAAAGCGTCTTATAATAATCTTTATCGCGGTGAAATCTATCGACCAGTGGAATAAATATATGCTCTGCTTTTTATCATAGCGTGCGTAAGTTTTCTTTATATGGCTACGAAACTCTTATTCGCCTTTTGGATAAGCAATACTTGAGTTTGAGCAATATTAAAAATGGTGTGGCATTTGGGAATGCGATAAGTGAGGCGTTCTTCTTCTCTGTCAACCTCAATGATTTTTGATTAAATCTGACCGGTTGACGACTATATGACCGTGAATCCTTTCTGCCCCCTGCGGATGGTTCCGCCTGCATCCATAGCCTGTTTAGGTAATAAAATAAGGCGATTTAAAACCGTTAAAGACTTTAATGTAATTGAGGAGAAAAGAATTCCACCCTTTGTATGTGTCCTGTGGAAATATTCTTTCCCTGGCAAAGTTCGTTCCAACCGTTTCCCCAAATCACTTCTCCATTTTCGAGTTGGTCCAAAACGAATCCGGTAATTCGCGGGTGGGTATTTATTGTTCCGTGATATTGATAATCCATAAATTATTTTTGTTGGTGTAAAAAAGAAAAACATAAACGCTTAGTCAAAATCTCCTTCCTTCAATGTATCGAACCTCTCGTTTTGGATACAAGAAAAGGCGTTTTGGTCACATATGTTTTCTGGAGATGAAGGAATTTTGTCATAACAAAAACAGTAAAATGAAAATTACAATCACAGGTTCGCTAGGGCATATTGGAAGGCCACTGGTGGAGGATTTAATACAAAAGGGGCACAAGGTTACAGTAATTAGCAGTGATGCTGACAAGCAGAATGAGATTGAAACAATGGCTGCAAAAGCAGCTATTGGCAAACTCGAAGATGTGGATTTTCTTACTGTAAATTTTATGGGTGCGGATTCCGTTTTCGTAATGGAGCCCCCTGTTGACTTTTTCAACCATGGGTTCGATATCACAGCTTATTATGGCGGGCTCGGGCACAATTTTGTCGAGGCTATCAGACAATCCGGTGTAAAGCGGGTTGTGCATCTAAGTAGTATTGGGGGACATATGGATAGAGGCAACGGCGTTCTTTATTTTCACCACCTGGTTGAAACGATCCTCAAAGAGCTTCCTTCTGACATGGTGTTGACACATATTCGCCCTTTAGCTTTTTACTATAATCTGGAAAGCTTTATTCCTATTATAAAAAATGCAGGCTTGATCGCCGCTAATTATGGTGGAGATGACATGATTGCCTGGGCTTCGCCCATTGATATTGCAGCCGCTGTTGCCGAAGAATTGTCTTCACCGACTGTGAACCAAAAAATACGTTACGTAGTTAGCGATGAACTGAAATGTAGTGAAACGGCCGGGATATTAGGTAAAGCTATCGGCAAGCCAGATTTAAAGTGGATCGTAATTGAGGATCAAGAAATGCATAGCCGGTTGGTAAAGGCAGGGATGGCGCCGAATCTTGCTGCGGGTTTGGTTGAAATGAATGCAGCAATGCACAGCGGCAAATTGTTTGAAGATTACAATCGGCATAAACCCCAAGCCAAGGGTAAAGTGAAAATGACAGACTATGCATCCGAATTTGCAAATGCGTATAACAGGAAAAAATAATACAATGAAAAATGTGATGATAACAGGCGCCAACAAGGGTATAGGATTGGAAACCGCCAAACAGTTGGCGCAATTAGGTTACTATGTCTTTTTAGGGATTCGCGACGAGCAGAGAGGAAATGATACAATAAACAAGCTCAAAGCAGAAGGTATTACAAACATTGAGTTTGTAAAAATTGATGTGACTGATATTATGTCTGTCAAACAAGCAAAAACAATGATCGAGGCAAAAATTGAAGCACTCGATGTGCTGATCAATAATGCGGCTATTACCGGTGAACAGCCTCAAAATATTTCCACAACGGATGTCGAACTATATAAAAAAGTATTTGATACGAACTATTTTGGCGCCATCCGCACCACGCAGCAATTTTTAAGCCTGCTGCAAAAGTCAATGCTGCCCCGCATTATAAATATATCTAGTGAGGTAGGTTCTTTAACCATGCACAGCAGCCCGGGTAGAAACCCCAATTGGAACTTATACAATGCTTACGGTTCTTCCAAAACGGCACTCAATTCTTTCACGGTAATGCTTGCAAACGAACTGCGAAACACAAAGTTCCGGGTTAACAGCGTCACCCCTGGTTATACCGCCACCGATCTAAACCAATATCAGGGTTTCAAGACTGTGGAGGAAGGAGCAAGACCGATAGTAAAACTTGTTACGGAAGCCAATGTTGAAACTGGGAAATTTTTTAAAGACGGAGGAGAAGTAGCCTGGTAACATATCCTTATCAACTAAAAACAGGGGATAAAACAATGAATTAAAACCAAACGTTCTAAGCTTTGTACAAAATTTGTATATTCAGAAATGGCAAACATACAGCACATAAAAACCATCCGGGAGTTTCATCGCTCAAGGGCGCTGCCGCCACCGAAACATCCTTTGATCAGCCTTGTGGATTACGCTGATGTTCACCTTTCTCCTGATAAAATGGACATCAGCTGGGTGTTCGATTTCTACTCCATTTCCCTGAAAAGAAACCTGAATGGTAAAATAAAATACGGCCAACAGGATTATGATTTTGATGAGGGCGTGATGTTTTTCATTTCACCGGGACAGGTCTTCAGCATACAGGCAGAGCAACAAACCTCCTCTCAAAAATCGGGATGGATTTTGCTTGTTCATCCTGATTTTCTCTGGAATACAATGTTGTCAAAAAACATTAAGAGGTATGAGTACTTTAACTACACGGTACATGAAGCTTTGTTTCTTTCTGATAAAGAGCAGAACATTATTGCAGGTATCACTCAAAACATTGATCAGGAACTACAGGAGAATATTGACAATTTCAGTCAGCAAATCATCATTTCGCAGATAGAATCTTTGCTTAATTATGCAGATCGCTTTTATCACCGCCAGTTCATCACTCGAAAAATCACCAATCACCGTGTCCTGGACCGCCTTGAAGAATTACTTACAGAGTATTTCAACAATTATGAGCTGACCAGGAAGGGGTTGCCAACCGTCCAATTTATTTCTGATAGTTTACATGTATCCCCAAGTTACCTGCGCAGCCTGCTGAAAATACTTACAGGCAGAAACACAAAGCAACATATTCATGAAAAGCTGATTGCAAAAGCAAAAGAAAAATTGTCAACCACGAATTTGTCAATTAGCGAAATCGCCTACGAATTAGGCTTCGAACGTCCCCAATCGTTTAGCAAACTGTTCAAATCAAGAACGGATCTTTCGCCTTTGGAATTCCGCCATTCTTTCAATTGACGAGTAGTTTGCCGACTATTTCTTGTCGCCCCGCGAAAAGGTTTGGCGCCGAATTGCACTGAGTACTTTTTCAGGTTTTTTTCCAATCTCCTCCAGTTATCACTTGGAGGAAACATCTGCCATTTGAGTGATCTTTTCCGAATCCCATTCTATCATAGAGTGGTAGCATTTTCCAGGATCACCATAACCGAAACAGTAACCGTGACAGAGGGAAATGACATTTTTGCCTCCCGCCTATTTTTTTCTTACCATTTCATTTCCCCGGTATTCACTCTTGCCCCAATTTCCAACGCAGGCAAAAGACCTGCATTTGGATATTTAGCTTTTAGGGTTTTTATTAAACTTTCAGATGTTTTATTCATCTTCAAAGCTTCTTCATAAAATTCCAGATATTCCTTTGTATATTTTACGGAAGCAATATCGAGGGCGGCATCCCCGTCAATATGCCCCGGTATTACAATTTGCGGGTTTAATTCTTCTATGCTATCCAATGCTGCAAACCAATTTTTACGGGAGTCTTTTTCGGTGGATTCTTTATCCTCAGCCATCCAGACATGGAAAGTATTCCCAAAAACATTGATGCCGCCCACAACCGCTTTGATAGAAGGTATCCAAATAAATGTACGGTGAGGAAAGATTTCCAGGCCTACCACTCTTAACTTTTGTCCTTCCAAATCAATGTTTGCATCTTTTAATATTTGAGGCAACACAATATTCTTCGTAACTGCATCACCCATTTGCGCGCCCCAAACGTCCAGCTTTTTTTGTTCAGTTTGTTTTATGTGGTTGACCGTTGCCTCTGTCGCATAAACGGTAGCTTTTGGAAAATATTTTTTAAAGACTTCCAAACCAAAATAATAGTCGGGGTCACCATGACTTATAAAAATGGCAGTTAAATTCTTTCCTGATTTCTTAATTTCCTGTGCCACATTTTCTGCATCGGACAAGGTGAACTGCGCGTCGATCAATAAAACGTCTTTTTTCCCGGAAACAATAATGGATACAGCGCCAAAGCTGGCTTGAGCAGCATAGTAAACGTTTAGTGTCAAGTTTTCGGATTCAATTTTTTTGAAATTTTGAGCTTGTATATTCATAACCGGTAAGATTGTTGTTAATATTAAAATTGTTGACGAAATAACTTGCAATTTCATTTGGTTTGTTTGAAAATTGACATTGCAAAGATGCACCCGTCAAAACCCGAAAACGTTGAACTAATTCAATAAATGAGCAATTCCTCATTTCTTAAGAGAAATCTTTTTCCTGATCTTGCTAACAAACTCGTGGGAGATGCCAAGAAAGGCGGCTATGTCACGGTTGGTTAACCGATGAGCCAGCTGAGCATTTTTTTCGATAAAATCCATATAACGCTGGTCCGCAGTTTTTCTCAGATTCTCACTCATCCTGCGCTGCAGTGCAATAAGTGATTTTTGCCCCATTATGCGAAAAAGTTTCTCAACCTTGGGTATATTTTGGTAAAGTTTTTCTTTATCTACTTTACTGATGGCTAAAATTTCAGCATGCTCTATAGCCTGGATAAAATAATGAGAGGGTCTTTGATTGACAAAACTGTCAATGTCGCCGATCCACCAATCCTCCCTGGGGAAAGAAAGTATTTGCTCAAAACCTTTTTCGTCAACCTGATATACCTTGAACAATCCTTTAATGACAAAACCTTCAAACCTGCA
>DATGFZ010000504.1:0-4297 GCA_035308805.1 Puia sp.
TGGTCAATGTGCTTTCTTACGCCACAGGTGTTAACGCCAACGATACCAGTTTTAAAATATCTTTTCCTTATGTGCAAGCACCATGGTCAGGTACAAGCGCTTGTTGTGGTTTGGGCATCAACAACAATCCGGCACAAACAAACGCGATAGAAATGAATTATTCTGACGAAGAAAAGCTGGGTATCGCTTCACCGGATATGTTCATCACGGCTTCGCCAAATCCTTTTGTGAACAGCAACACGATCCGTTACCGACTGGAGTCCGCTTCCACCATCACCATTGGGGTCTATGACGCACGTGGAGGACTGATCAAAGTACTTGTCAATCAACACCAGGAAGCAGGAACTTATTCCGTGGATTGGAAACCTGGGACAATCGCGAAAGGGTCCTATTTTATACAGGCCACCCGCAACGGTCTTGCCCGGCAGTCCATTACGCTTATAAAAAATTAACCTATAGGATTACCGTTAAAAAATCCCGCAAGTTGCAGTGTACAGGCGGGATTTTTTTTCTTTATGAAATCAAAACGTGCACATTTATCGTAGATAACAAAAAACCGCAGCATGAAAAAAAAATACGTATACGCCATATTTCTTTCCTTTTTTATTTTTGCATTAGGAGCTATTCTCTTTAAATATAAAAACAACCAGCTCACTACCTATGCGCTGCTGGAAAGACCCGGTTCCTCAGGGGACAACCGCGAATGGATACTAACCAAAAAATATGCGGCAAACCTCCAGCAATCGCTCGACAAAAACCCGGCTGATGTCAAGTCTTCGCTCGCGCTTGCAAGTATTTTTATCCAGGAAGCGCGGGTTACTGGCAACTATGTCTACTATGATAAGGCGGCTATGAAATATGTAAATAATGTTCTTCAGATCGATTCGAATAATTTTGACGCACTTACTTTTAAAGCACTTCTTTATTTATCCCAGCACCATTTTGCGGAAGGTCTTGCTATCGCGGAAAAAGCAAAACAGATCAATCCCTATAACGCTTATATCTATGGACTTCTTGTCGATGGCAACGTGGAGATGGGCAATTATGATTCGGCGGTCACCAACTCCGACCACATGGTTTCGATTCGTCCGGACCTGAAATCATACTCCCGCATTTCTTATCTCCGGGAAATTTATGGCGATTATCCCGGCGCCATTCAGGCCATGAAAATGGCGGTGGATGCGGGTGCCCCGGGTGACGAAGCAACCGAGTGGACAAGGATTCAGCTCGGTCGTTTGTATGAGAATACCGGAGACTTGAAGAGTGCTGAAATGCATTACACGATCGCCTTGCAGGAAAGACCAGGTTATGCCCATGCGCTTGCGGGTCTGGCGCGGGTTGCCCTAGCTGCAAAGGATTACCTCAAAGCGATCAACTGGTATGCCCAGGCATGCGCCCTGGTACCTGACTATGGTTTTAAGGAAGAAATGGTAGAAGCCTACCTGCTTGCCGGTCAGCAGGACAAGGCAGAGAATTTATCGGTTGAAGTGATTAACGGCATGTGCAAGGATGCTAAAAGTGGCCAAAATGACGCAAGCATCGGCCATTATGCGGATCGTGAACTGGCCAACGCTTACCTGAAAATCCATGAATATGATAAAGCCCTTGAGCACGCGATGCTGGAGTACAACCGCCGACCTGACAATATCGATGTAAACGAAACTGTGGCCTGGGTCTATTATTGTAAAGGAGAATATGCCAAAGCCTTGCCGTATATTAAAATTGCTTTGAAAACAAACAGCAGGAATCCAACGCTTCTTTGTCATGCGGGACTGATCTATGCAAAAACAGGTGAGAAAGCTATGGCAAAAAATGAGCTGAAGGCAGCACTCGAATCCAATCCGAATATCATCGGCACTTTAAAAGCTGAGAGCGATCAAACCCTGAAAGCCTTGTGAGCTTTTTGCTGCGATATAGAAAGTTTTATTTCTTTGCCTTACCATCGCTGTTTTTATTGGTATATGGTCCTGCTTCAGCCCATACCATCAATTACGCACTGGAAAAAGCGCCCATGCACCATGTGGTCTGGTATTACCTGCGGCTTGGATTCCGGCACATCATCCCCGATGGTTTTGATCATATACTTTTTGTCGCGGGTCTTTGCATGCTTAGCACCAAAATAAAGACCATACTATGGCAGGCGACTGCTTTTACTGTTGCCCATTCAGTTACCCTTGCACTGAGTATGAAGAGTGTCATTGTCGCTCCGGGTGCCGTGGTTGAGCCAATCATTGCACTTTCCATTCTGTTTGTCGCCCTCGAAAATATTTTGCTTACTGAGCTTAAGCCGTGGCGGGTAGCCGTAGTATTCATGTTCGGGTTGATCCACGGGATGGGTTTTGCGAGTGCACTCAACGAAATCGGATTGCCACGCAATCAATTTTTTACTTCCATTCTCTCTTTTAATGCCGGCGTGGAAATCGGACAGATCGCGGTCATCACCTCGATGTTCTTTATCATTATCATTCCATTTAAGAAAATGCCTCAGTACCGAAATATTATGGTGATCCCTCTCTCGGTATTGATTGCCCTGGTCGCCGGTTGGTGGACGATTCAGCGAATTTTTTTTTAAGACCCAAAGACATGGCAAAGGTGATTTATTACGACCCTCCGGTTGTAAATTCCTTTTTATTCCAGCCAACAGAAATGAGGGTCCGCTTCACTCCTCATAAGAAAATATTTTTAAGCAAGCAGTGGGCAAAACCGGCAAACTCACCCCCTTTCATCCGGATCCGGAGTAAGCCGAGGATCGTTAATGGAAAAAAGCGCGCTCATTATTTTCCATTCCTTTCCGTTGATTATTAGCTGCCATGTCTCCATCCCCCAATTGGTTTCTTTGCCGTCTATCCAGAAACCATAATTGAAAAAAATAGTGGCTTCGGTGTTGTCATGCCAGATATGGACGTTCCTGTATTTTTCTTCCGCCTTTTTTTTCGATGAAGTGACAAAATGGATAAACCCTTTATGGTTGTCCTTCATAATAAAACCGGCCTTCGGGTATTGCTTCAGGAGTCCCTGATAGGTTCCGGGCGAATTGACACCGTAAAAGGACACACTGTCCATCGCGAAAAGACCACAGAAGGTAGCGCTGTCCTTTTTGAAGATGGAATTAAAATAAGTCGCTAATATCTTTTGAATGTTCTGTTTCGCGGTTTCTGGATTTTGTTGAGCAAATGAATACAGGAGCAAATAAGCGCGAAGGCAATTATGGATTTTTCATTTTTTTTACTTTAGGTTGAATAAAATAGCATAACACCTTTTCGGAATTAAATTATTTCGACGAACGCTAAAAAAAAACTGACAAACAAAGGTCCTTCATTGGCCATTAAAAGGTTGGCCCGTTTTCTAACAGCCTGTTGCCTTAATTTTTTCAGGCGTTTTGTCTTTGGAAACAGCCAATTTAATTATCCATCACTCTCAGCAAGGCAAAAAAAATATCCGTTTTAATTCTCCAACGGTTTACCTCTCCGGTTTTTTTGTAAATTATTTTACAATCAGGATATGCTTTGTCTCCAACATCAGCCTGCTGAAGGTTCCCCATATCCTGATAAATTAGGCAATCAGAATAAACAAACGGACTGCTGTTACCAATAGCTTTTTTATCAGTTTCGCTATTGTTCATCTGGGGCCATAAGCCAATAATGGATTGAAAAAAATCAGTAATCAATTATTCTTTTTGAGCATTTTTGTTACCAAATAAATTACAGAAAAGGTCAGAATAAAAATGGCAATACTGATTAATTCACGTCTCGTCAAACTCGACAATAACCATATAATGGCGCCTGCTGCAAGAATTGGAATAATGACACCTCCCCGAACGCGAAAGGTCTTTTCTGATTTTACCGAATCATTTTTTCTCAGTTTTAGGGTGGAAAGCACCACGCCAAGGTAGATCAGCAAGGTTGAGGCGCTTGCAATAACAGCCAGCTGTTTAAAGCCTCCGGAAATTGCAAACAAAAAACCTAATGCAGCATAAAACATCACAGCAATGTGCGGAGTAAAAAATTTGGGATGTATTTTTCCAAATATTTTTGGCATCAGCCCGTCTCTTGCCCCTGCATAAATTATTCGTGGGATTGAAAGTATTTCCCCACCCAGGTTTCCAAGCATGGATATGGATGTTGCAAAAATTATCAGCACGACCCCTGCCTTACCAAAAATAATCCCAGCCACTGCAGCTAACGGAGCATCTTTGTGATCGGTAATGGCTCTTCCCAAGACTCCCTGTGCCACCAACTGAACAGATATATATAAAACCAATACGCTTAAAATCCCAAAAAAAATTCCGAGGGGAACA
>DATGFZ010000505.1:0-18523 GCA_035308805.1 Puia sp.
GTAATAACACCCGTTGCGCCGCATAACCTGAATATCCGGCCAATTGTTGTGCCGGATGCAAACATCATTTCATTTGAAGTGGAAGGAAGAGCCGATAATTATATCTGCGCTTTGGATTCACGAAAAGAAATTGTGGATAAGACGGTTCAATTGGCGGTCCGTCGGGAATCATTTACCCTGAGTCTTGTCCGCCTGAACGAAAATAATTTTCTGCAAACACTTAGAAATAAGCTTTCCTGGGGTCTGGATACCAGAAATTAACAATCAGAACAAAAGAAAAAGTCGTTAGTTACGTTAACCAACAACCATTTATAAGGGGAAAGCATGAAGAAATTATTTTTCGCATCAACCATATTATTGTTTGGCTTTATTCCCGTTTTTGCCCAATACACCACCATCAATCAAAATACGGTACAAACCGGGGAATTGGGCTTTTCTGCCGGGGCGGCTCATTATTTTGGCGACCTGAACCCAAAACTCAGGCTGAACAGACCCAAGCCGGCTTTGGGGGTTTTCGTGAGAAAACAATTTGGCAATTATGTGGCAGTAAGGATCAACGCGCATTTTGCACAACTTGGATATTCAGACATATACAACAGCTATAATCAATTTATGCATGAAAGAAACCTGAGTTTCAATACAAATATTTGGGAAATTACGGCACAGGGCGATTTTAATTTTTTCAAATATGTTCCCGGCGATGTCGATCACTCTTTCACACCTTATCTTACGCTGGGCGTCGGCACGTTTAATTATAATCCCTACGCCTATTACCAGGGACAGAAAGTCTATCTGCGTCCCCTGGGCACGGAAGGTCAGGGTTCGGCGGCATACCCGAATAGAAAACCATACGGCGATTTTGCGGTTTGTTTCCCCATTGGCGTTGGCATTAAATACAGCATCAACCCAAGAATGAATTTTGGTTTTGAGATCGTGTATCGCTTTACCACCACAGATTATATTGATGATGTGAGTAAAACATACGCGGGGCCGGCCGCTTTTCCGAATTTACCAAACGGGCAACCTTCCCTCGCTGAAATAATGCAGGACCGTTCCTATGTTTACGGAACACCCATTGGCATCGCAGGCCGCCAGCGTGGTTATCAAAATCAAAATGACAGCTACGTACTGGCAGAACTGATGCTTTCTTTCAACCTAACCTCCTACAAATGCCCGACTCCAAGAACCTCAGAATAATTCGTTTCGTTTGCGATCTTGTAATGGTGAAATTTTAAAATTCACGATCGGGAAATCATCGATGATTCAATCTAACAATCATCAATAATAAAATTGCAGCCGCAACGCGTTATCCTTGCTGCATAAATCACTACCTTCGTGCCCTTGAAAAAAGCCCCTGATGGAGTCTTTGAAAGATAATATTGATATTAACAGGTTGCCAGAACATATTGCCATCATTATGGATGGGAACGGCAGGTGGGCACAGGAAAAGGGACAGGATCGTTTATATGGTCATTTTCATGGTGTTGAAAGCGTTCGTGACGTTGTGGAAGGCTGCGCTGCACTAGGCGTGAAATACCTTACGCTATATGCTTTTTCGACTGAAAATTGGGACCGGCCCGGAGATGAGGTCAAAGGACTGATGGAATTGCTCGTGGAAACAATTAAGAAAGAAATACCAACGCTGGATAAGAACAATATCAGGTTGCATGTAATCGGCGATATGCATTTAATGCCTGACTTTGCGAATAAAGAATTGAATGAAGCTTTGGCTGAAACAAAAAACAATACCGGTCTAAACCTGATTATGGCATTAAGTTACAGCAGCAGATGGGAATTGGCCGAAGCTGCAAAAAAAATTGCAATAGCGGTTAAAGATGGCAAGCTGAATGCAGATTCCATCAATCCGGAGTTATTGCAGAATTATTTATGTACTGCTTCTTTTCCCGATCCGGAATTGATGATACGAACCAGCGGCGAATATCGCATCAGTAATTTCCTGCTCTATCAGCTGGCATATACGGAATTATATTTCACCCATGTGCTTTGGCCGGATTTCAGAAGAGAAAATCTGTATGAAGCCATCAT
This sequence comes from Puia sp., assembly GCA_035308805.1. GTDB lineage: Bacteria > Bacteroidota > Bacteroidia > Chitinophagales > Chitinophagaceae > Puia. The sequence continues at coordinate 2,047 of DATGFZ010000505.1, forward strand.
TAATTTTCAACAGCGGGAAAGACGATTTGGAAAGACCAGCAACCAGATAAAACACCAACCTTCGACAAATTCTAAAGTGGTATGAATTTGTTAACTGCATGCATATTCGTTTTTTTAACAAAGACTTTTATATAAATCCCTTTAATTTGCCGCTCAAAAACCTGGACTGGATGCTAAGAAGATTACCGATTTGTGTTTTTTTACTGGTTGGCTGTTTACTGTTTATCACATCTGCTGTGGAAGCCCAGGTATCTGACACCACTCACCCGCTGTCCGTTGACCCGGAATTGATGGCGTTGGCAAATTCAAAAACGCCCAAGGAATTTGTTATTGGGGGAATAAAAGTTGTGGGCACGAAATACCTTGATGAGTCATTATTGATTTCTATATCCGGCTTGACGGTTGGCGATAAGATCCAGATTCCCGGCAGTGATAATTTCTCCAAAGCCATCAATAATTTGTGGAAGCAGAAGCTTTTTGAGAACGTTCAGATATTTTTTACAAAATTAGAGGGTAATACGATCTATCTCGAAATAGATGTAACGGAAAGACCGCGCTTATCTTCTTTCAACTTCAAAAACATTGGTAAATCCGAAGCCGACGACCTGAATACGAAAACAGGATTGATCAAAGGGCGTGTGGTGACAGAAAACATGAAGCGATCTGCCATTGAAGCCATTGAAAAGTATTATGCGGACAAAGGTTTTCAGAATGCACTGGTAAGAATAACAGAAACGCGGGAACGCTCTTCTCAGAATTCAGAAATTCTTACTTTCAATATTCAAAAGGGTCAGAAAATCCGCATTGAACAGATTAATGTCTTTAATAACCAGGTAGTCAGCGAAGCGAGGCTGAAAAAGGAATTAAAAGATACCAAAGAATTATCTCGGCTCACCTTATTTCCTCCGGAAAATAAGGGAGTTTACGGAGTTAAAAAGCAAATCACCCTGAATGATTATATCCACGACTGGGGCTTTTTATCATTTACAGCAACCAAGGAATTCCTGGATCCGTACTTCAGGTTTAAATTATTCAGTTCGGCAAAATTCAATGAACAGAAATATACCGCTGACAAAGAGAGAATTGTTGAATATTATAATTCATTGGGTTATCGCGATGCAGCCATTGCGGCAGACACACATTTCATTAGCAAGCAAGGCAGGATGAACATCAACATTAAAGTTGATGAAGGTCAGAAATATTATTTCGGAAATATTACCTGGAAGGGAAATACAAAATATTCAGATTCAATTTTAACGGCATTGCTCGGGATTCGCAAAGGAGATGTCTATGATTTGGATGTGCTGAACAAAAGACTGGGGAAACAGGTATCTGCCGAAGGGGGCGGGAATGATATTTTCAGCTTGTACACCGATGATGGTTATCTTTTTTTCCAGGTTGATCCGGTGGAGGTAGCCGTTTACAACGATACGATTGATTTTGAAATCAGAATGAGAGAGGGTGGTCAGGCAACGATTAAGAATATAACCATCACGGGCAACGATAAAACCAAGGAGTATGTCATTCGCCGTGAGTTGCGTACGATACCCGGGGATAAGTTCAGCCGGGATCTCGTTGTCCGCTCAGTTCGTGAAATAGGCGCGCTTGGTTTTTTTAATCAGGAAAAAGTGCTTCCCAATATTGTTCCCAACCAGGAGGATGGAACCGTAGATATCAATTGGGCTGTGGAAGAAAAATCATCCGACCAGCTGGAACTATCTGCAGGGTGGGGTGGTGGAATTGGTTTAACCGGTACTCTTGGCGTTTCATTCAATAACTTTTCGATAAAACACATTTTCAGCAAGGAAGCCTGGGATCCATTGCCTACGGGGGATGGTCAGAAGCTTAGCCTCCGCGTACAGTCCAACGGAAAAGCCTATCAATCTTATAACGCGTCATTCACTGAACCCTGGTTAGGCGGCAAAAAGAGGAATTCCTTTTCAGTCAGCTTATACAGGAGCATATTCAGAACCGGTGGCTATAGCACCAGGTCTAACACCTATTCATTCAGCGATTCAAATTCCCTAAAAAACTTTGGCTTTACGGTTGCGCTCGGCAAGCGGTTGGAATGGCCCGATGATTATTTTACCATTACCTATTCTTTCAACTACGTGCAATATGATTTGCACAACTATTCTCTGTTTACGCCTGCCTTCAGGAACGGTTATTCCACCAACCTCAGTTTTAAGATTGCCTTAAGCCGCTATTCTTTAAATAATCCCCTGTTTCCGACCGCAGGTTCAAATTTGTTGTTGAGTGTTCAATTTACACCGCCATATACTTCATTCAATCCCAATATCACACCGACGCAGAGTTATGAATTGCCCGAATACCATAAATGGCGGTTTACAGATGAATGGTATATTCCGATTGGCAAACCAATGGGAGCAGATAAAAACCGTGTGTTTGTATTGAAGGCTTCCGTGAAATATGGATTTATGGGAAGATATACGAGCAAACTTGATTTTTCCCCCTTTGAACGTTTTCAGCTCGGCGATGCGGGTTTGACAAATAATTTTGGATTATTGGGATATGATATTATTTCTCAAAGAGGATACCCCGTTTATCAAAATTCTGACCCCAAGGTCAATCCTGAAAACCAGGCCCAATCGCAGTTCTTCACTATTTTTAATAAGTACACCCTTGAGCTGAGATATCCGTTAAGCACAAGTTCAGCCAGTACAATTTATGGTGAAACTTTTTTCGAAGCTGCCAACGGCTGGTATAATTACACGGATTACAACCCGTTCCAATTGCGCAGAAGTGTGGGCGCCGGATTGCGCTTTTTCTTACCCATGTTCGGATTGCTTGGCTTTGATTATGGAATAGGACTTGACCGCATTCAAAACGGTTCTTTAAAAAATGCATCCCGCTTCACCTTTATGTTGGGTTATGAACCGGAATAATTGTTAAATTTCAAACTCCAAACAGACTTAAATATTAGTTTATGAAAAAAATATATTTGCTCGCAATAGCCGGTTTATTTGGCTTTGCCGGTTTAAAAGCTCAGCGATATGCAATTGTCGATACAAAATATATTCTTAACAAAATGCCGGAATACCAGGATGCGCAAAAAAAACTGGACCAGATAAGCGAACAATGGCAAAAAGAAATTGACGACAAGCAGTCCACCCTAAACAAAATGTATAAGGATTATGAAGCTGAACAGGTGATGCTCAGCGAAGAGTTGAAAAAGAAAAGGGAAGACGAATTATTTAACCGTGAAAAGGAAGTGCGCGACTTGCAGAGAAAACGTTTTGGTTTTGAGGGAGACCTGTTCAAAAAAAGAGAAGAATTGGTTAAACCCGTGCAGGACAAGGTGTACAACGCCATCCAAAAAATTGCTTCTATGAGATTATATGATTTTATTTTGGATAAAAGTGAAGGAATTACCGTTATCTTTGCCGACCCAAAACTCGATAAAAGTGATGACGTGCTTAGGGAATTGGGCATTAAATAAATGTATTCTTACCTGATCAATTATTAATATTAAACGAAAAACAACAAAACAAAAATGAAAAAGATTGTTTCAGTTATAGCTGTCGCTTTCGTAGCGGTCCTGGCAACAAACCAGGTTAATGCGCAAACGAAAATAGGCTACGTAAACCTGGGCGAATTAATCAGCGTAATGCCTGAATCGAAAAAAGCAGACACTGCATTTAATGATTTCAGAAATAGCTTGCAGCAACAATTGTTAGAATATCAAAATGAATATTACGAAGCAGACAGTGTTTTGAAATCAAGAGACACCGTTAAATTCACAAAACCACAACTGGAAGTGAAAAAAAGAAACCTGCTTGATTTGCAAATAAAACTGCAGGGCTTTAATGAACAGGCGCAACAGCAAATGCAGCAAAAACAGCAGGACTTGCTTGCACCCATTCAAAAGAAAGCCGTAGATGCTGTTCAAACCGTTGCGAAAGAAAACGGATACACGTATATATTGAGCAAAGAAGTTTTATATGCCTCTCCGGCTGCGGACGATATTACTCCATTGGTCAGGAAAAAGCTTGGAATAAAATAATTTTTCACATTCATATTATTAACGTCGGGTGATGCGCCCGGCGTTTTTTATTTTTGCATTATGCCTTCAGCAAAACCAATTGGCGTTTTTGATTCAGGATATGGCGGTCTGACCATTTTAAAGGACCTGGAAAATACATTGCCTGGATATGATTTTGTGTATTTGGGAGATAATGCCAGAGCGCCTTACGGCACGCGTTCTTTTGAGAGCGTATACAGATACACGCTGGAATCGGTGAAATGGTTTTTCGACAACGGCAGCCCGCTGGTGGTATTGGCATGCAATACCGCTTCTGCAAAAGCCCTGAGGACAATTCAACAGCATGATTTGCCGAAAATGAATCGGCATAACCGTGTGCTGGGCGTCATTCGCCCCACAACAGAAGTTATCGGAAATTTTACAAAAACAAATAACATAGGCATTCTGGCTACGACCGGCACGGTACAATCCAATTCTTATAAAATAGAAATTGAAAAATTTTTCCCGGGGTTACATGTCTTTCAGCAAGCATGCCCGATGTGGGTCCCCCTGATTGAAAATAATGAACACCACGGCGCAGGCGCAGATTATTTTGTCAGACAAGGAATTGATAAACTGCTCGCTCAGTCTGACAATATTGATACGATTTTACTGGGATGCACGCACTACCCTTTACTCATTGATAAGATCCGGCAACATGTTTTGCCGGAAGTGCAGGTTGTTTCACAGGGGAAAATTGTTTCAGGCAGCCTTGCCGATTATTTGCAAAGGCATCCTGAAATGGATGAACGGTGCAGCAAAAACGGCGAAATTATTTTTTATACAACTGACTCCGCGGAAGATTTCAACGATCACGCAGCCATCTTTTATGGTAAACCTGTGAGATCGAAGCACCTGGCCTTATAAGAAAACGGTCTTGCAGACCTCACCCGGCAGGGCGGTCCGAGCAAAAATTGCCTAGCCGCTGGCAATCTGAAATATGAAGGGATAAAACAGAAAAAATCTCCGCGACGCCTTTTAAAAATTCAAATTAATCAATTAACTTTGCCGCCCTTTCACGGCTGCGGGCTTTGGGGTCTGCTGTACGAAGAATGTTGGTGTTTTTTAGTAAGAATATTTTAGTAAGTAGTTATTTAAATTTTAAAAATGAAACGTACATTTCAACCGCACAGAAGGCGTCGCAAAACAGTGCATGGTTTTCGCAAACGCATGCAAACGGCTAACGGGCGCAAGGTATTGGCAAGCCGCAGAAAGAAAGGCAGAAGAAAACTTTCCATTTCTGACGAGTCGAAACTGAAATAATTTCGCTTAACGTAAGTTTGAAAAATACTATCTTTTTGGCTTCGGAAATTCCGGGGCTATTTTTTTTAGGTATAATCGCTGCCGATCGGACAGAAATGCAGATATAGAAGACTGGATTTCTAGGTAAAAGTCTCTCACTCTTTACATCCCTGAACGGTCTTTGGCGGCAAAAATCGAACCATATCAGCAAGCAATTCACGTTTGGAAAATTGGAAAGGCTTAAAAGCCGCAAACTGATCAGGCATTTATTCAGCGGGGGGAAAAGCTTTACTGTATATCCTTTCAAAATATATTACCTGCTTGATGAAAATATTTTTGATTTACTGAAAAAGTATTCTTCAGCGAAGAAAAAAATAATTCTGCAATGCGGGGTTGGCGTAAGTTCAAAAAATTTTAAGAAGGCGGTGGACCGAAACCGCATAAAAAGATTAATGCGGGAGTCGTACCGGCTGCAAAAAGGATTTTTACAGGATGTATTGAAAGCAAAGAACCTGCAGCTGGCTTTATTCATCATTTATACGGATAAGGAATTGCCTGAATATAAAATGGTAAGTGATAAGATAGAATTAATTTTGCATCGCATGGCAAAAGGGTTTGCCTGAAACATTGATGAAAACATTATTCCGCATATTGGGTTTTCCATTTGTTCTGTTGATAAAATTATACCAGGTAACGCTTTCTCCTTTGCTTGGATCAAAATGCAGATTTACACCTTCCTGTTCACAATATGCCATCGAGGCTTTAAGAAAATATGGGATTTTTAAAGGATCGTGGCTGGCTGTAAAAAGAATTTCCAAATGCCATCCCTGGGGGGGGCACGGTTACGATCCCGTTCCGTAATGCGAATTAAAAATCCCTGACAAAAATAAAAACCGATCGCCTTTGATGGATGCGTGTCTTTGGGATAATCCTGAATTGCTTTGGTATTTGCCCGTCGATCACCTCAATTAATCATCTTTGTCAGTTTCTCAATGATCTCTCTTACTTCGTGATTGGTATAAAACTTATAAACCTCGGGGGTCTCCGTTGCATCAAAACCTCCGGGGATTGTTGTATAAGGCGGAAAAATTTTTGCTTTTATATTGTCCGTTATTTTCACCACTTTTCCGGGGGGAATAAAATAATTTCTGTTTCGCGGTGCAATATTGATCCCGCCTGTCAATTGATAAAGACTGTCGACCGCATATTTTAACTGATCTGTCGTGAGCTTCACTTGTCCATTATCAGCTCCCACATGCTGATAGCATCCCACAATAGTGTCTGCCGTTAAATTGGCAATTGATAATCCGTCCTCAGGCGAAGTAGTCAGCAGGATTTTCCCTTTTGGCCATTGCACGTTTAGCTCAACAGCACCGCCACTGCTGAATTCTAATTCTTTTATGGTAAAAGTTGTTCCGTCAGTCACCACAATATTTTTGTTTGAATTGTCAACCTGAATATCACTGTCGGCAAAAACAACAACTTTTTTATGATGGCATGAAAAAAGAAAAACAGAAACACAAATTATTGTCAGCAGCCGGAAAGAATTATTCATAAAGCAATTTTAAAATATGAATCCCGATATTTTTAATATCGGGATTGCAAGTAACAACAATTTTGGAAACAATGTTTACTTTGATGCTGCAAAATGTTCGGCAACTTTGCTCCAGTTGATGACGTTCCATATATTGGTTAAATATTCCGGGCGTCGATTTTGATATTTTAAATAGTATGCGTGTTCCCACACATCAACACCCAATATCGGTTTGCCCTTTACCTCTGCAACATCCATTAACGGATTATCCTGGTTTGCTGTTGAACTTATTTCCAGTTTTCCATCTTTTACAATAAGCCATGCCCACCCGCTTCCGAATCTTCCCACACCAGCCGCGCTGAATTTTTCCTTAAAGGAATCAAAAGAACCGAATGTGGAATCGAGGGCTTCTTTGATCGAACCCGAAGGAGTGCCGCCTGCTCCCGGTCCTAAAATCTGCCAGAAGAAACTGTGATTCCAATGGCCGCCGCCATTATTGCGAACAGCAGGGCTGATGGATCCCGCAGCTTTTACTAATTCTTCCAGCGATTTATTTTCATTTGGTGTTCCGGCAATTGCTTTATTCAAATTGTCAACATAGGCCTGGTGATGTTTTCCGTGATGAATTTGCATCGTCATCGTGTCAATATGCGGTTCCAGCGCATCGTGTGCGTATGGAAGGGCAGGTAATGTGAATGCCATGAGATTTAGTATTTAAAATTTATGATGGAATTATTTAAGAATAACAAATTTACACGCCTAAAGTTGATTACTCAAAACAAATGCCGTTTGTGCGGCGCAGGTGGTCGGGCAGTGACGGGATTTTCAGAATTAAATCAGGCATACGATATTTCTTTGCGGCGGGTTCTCAGCAGATAACGCTTCACCTTGTACATTGCCGCTGTACCACAGACCGACGGCTGGTGACACGATGTATACTTTTCTCCCGCGGGACCATGCATGGATTTCAAGGAATAAACTGAGTAAGAATTTTCCCGCTACCTGAGAATAGAATTTTCATTAACTTTCTTATCCTTTTAAAAATAATTTGCCATGAATAGAAAAATGCTGACCACCGCTTTTGCTGCCATTTCGTTTGCGCTGTTTTCGTTTCATAAAAATCATTCACTTTTATTTCAGGAAAAAGACAACGAGCTCAGCGCCGCAGAAATAAAAGCAGGCTGGGTTTTATTGTTTGATGGTAAAACAACAGGGAACTGGCGCAATTATCAAAATAAACCGCAGGATAGCTGGGAAGTAATTAATGGGGAACTGCATTGCAAAAAAGATGGAGTTCATCAACGGGCAGATTTAGTTACAAAAGAAAATTATGCAAGTTTTGACATTCAATTTGACTGGAAAGTGAGTAAGGGTGCCAATAGCGGTCTTTTATATCACGTGCAGGAAACGCACCCCGGTTCCTACGAAACAGGACCGGAATATCAGCTCATTGATGATTATGGGTATGAAGGGAAATTGGAAAACTGGCAAAAAAGCGGTGCTGATTATGCGATGCATCCGCCGGCAAAGATTGTCTCCAAACCCGCCGGGGAATACAATCATTCGCGCATTATGGTGAATGGCGCGCATGTTCAGCATTGGCTTAACGGGATTAAGGTTGCTGATTTTAATGCGTGGACTCCGGAATGGGAAAAATTAAAAAAAGAGGGTAAATGGAAAGATTATCCGGATTACGGCGTTGCCAAATCCGGACTGATTGCTTTGCAGGATCATGATGGGGGAATCTGGTTTAAAAATATAAAAATAAAAACCCTATAAAAAAAGTTTGGGAAGGTTGAGCTGTGATTTCAGCACTGCCAAAAATTTTGCTGCCTGCCTGTAAAGACGGTACTGATCAATTTTACAGCAAATCCTCATAACCGCGGGAGTTTGGTCAAATAATTGGAAATGAACAGCTCCTTTCCCGCCTGATTGGACGCTTCAGTGATGTTTCTCATGCCGTATGTTAAATCCCACTCCATGATGTTTGCAAAGGAGAATTGTTTTCTTACTGATTCGCAGTCATCGTAAGTGATCAGCCAGTGGTGATGGCAATTCTTCATGGCATTGGCAAAACGGCTATGATCAAAATTTTTGTGCATATTTCCATTTTTTCCGTAAAGGGCAGATTTTGTTGCTGAATAATAGGGCGGGTCAAGAAAAAGAAAAACATTCTTTCCTTTTTGTTCGATCACTTGCTGAAAATCCAGGTTGGTGATTTTTGTTTCGCCGATCAGCCCTCCCAATTTTCTCAATCGCTCAATGCTGCTTTCGGTAAATCTTCCGCTGAACGCCTGCTCACTGAAACCCCCGCTTTGAGTGGTTCCGGAAAAAGTCACTCTGTTGAAAATAAAAAATGCTGCCGCGGTCTCCAAATCATCAGCACCTGAAATATTTTCTGTAAGAAACTTATGTAATTCTTTTCCGTCTGCATATTTACTTCTCCATTGATAGACTTTTTTAATGACCGAATCGACATCCTGCCCGCACATTTCCCAAAATTTAAAAAGCGGAAAATGCAGGTCATTAATCCAAAATTTCTTACCGGGAAATTTTTGTTTTAGATGAATAAAAACAGAACCGCCCCCGATAAAAGGCTCCCTGAATTCATCAAACTGCGGTATAAGTCCGGCAATCAAATTCACCGCCCTGCTCTTGCCCCCGGGATATCGCAACGGACTCTTAATCATATGTTGACAGATCATTGTTATAGCCGGCTCAATTCTTTCTTTTCAGATGCGGCAAAACCCGATCGTTTAAAATTAATTCTTTCACGTGACATGCAGGATAAACGACCATGAAAAAACCGGAGCAATCTCCTCCTACAAATTATGCCCGCTTTTTTATGCGGAATTGGATATCTTTTGGTAGTTTATGATGGGAAAGATCCGCTTATCCCCTGAGTCAGCGGCCGAAAGTTTATTTAAGCCCGGCAGCCAGCAGAAAATTTTCATTGAATAATTCTGCTTTCATGGCTATTTCCCATTGCTGACAAATCCTGCCTGCACCTAAAAATTAATATCATCTTTTTAATCTGAAAAACTCCTTGATCAACATAGCGCATTCTTCTTTCAGGACTCCTTTTACCAATTCTGTTTTTGGATGAAAAGGCCATGGGGAAATACCAAATTCTTCAATGGCGGGAACTGGAATCACAAATTTGCGGTGGCCATTTTTTTCATCGTCGGCACCATATACGACACGTCCGATTTTGCTCCAAAACAGCGCACCGGCACACATCAGGCAGGGCTCGAGTGTAATATAAATGGATGCTTCCGGCAAATATTTGCTTCCTAAGAAACTAAAAGCAGAAGTAAGTGCGATGATTTCCGCGTGCCCGGTCGAATCATTTAATTTTTCAACCTCATTGTGCCCGCGTGAAATGATCTTTCCGTTCATTACTACCACTGCGCCAATGGGCACCTCATCATTCTCTAAAGCTTTTCTTGCTTCTTTCAGCGCCTGCAACATAAAATATTCGTCTGTCATTTTTCAAAGTTCTGAATAATCTTCAAAAGCAGATCATCTTTTTGAAATACATGAAATCCTGGTCTGCGGCTTCTATCGTACTTTAAATAATAGCTAACTTTAAAACACAAACATTAATTATGCCTGATTTGACAAGCGACAATCATTTCGCGTCCATGCGGAATTATTTTTTAAGCGGCTCGACAAAATCATATTCCTTTCGCAAACAACAATTGCATGCTTTAAAAAAAGCCGTTTTAAAATATGATCAGGAAATCAATGAAGCCTTATTTGCAGATCTGAAAAAAAGTGCTGAGGAAGTGTACGCCACGGAAACCGGTCTGCTGATCGCGGAAATCAATACCGCATTAAGAAATCTACGCAAATGGATGGAGCCGGAAAACGTAGGGACCAATCTTCTTAACCTGCCGGCATCAAGCAAAATTTATCATGAGCCTTTAGGGATTGTTTTGATAATTGCACCCTGGAATTATCCTTTCCAACTTGCGCTGATACCACTGGTAGGTGCCATCGCAGCAGGCAATTGCGTGGTATTGAAGCCTTCTGAATTGTCTCCCGCAACTGCTGTCATCATGGAAAAAATGATCGGCGAGATTTATGCTGACGAATATGTACGGGTTATTCAGGGTGATGGTGCAGAAATAATCCCCGCTATGATGAATAATTTTCGTTTCGACCATATTTTTTTTACGGGCAGTATTCCGGTTGGAAAAATAATTTATCAACTGGCTGCAAAAGATTTAATTCCGGTTACCCTCGAATTGGGCGGCAAAAGTCCTGCAGTTGTTGAATCGGATGCGAATATTGTCGTTGCGGCCAGAAGAATAATACTGGGAAAATTTGCAAACGCCGGGCAAACCTGTATCGCACCGGATTATGTTTTGGTGGATACCAGGGTAAAAGATGCATTGATAAAAAAGCTGAAAGAAACAATCGTGCATTTTTTTGGTGATGATGCCGCAGCAAGTTACAATTACGGGAAAATTATCAATGAAAAAAGATTTGACAAACTGGAAAGCTATTTGCAACAGGGAAAAATTATTTTTGGGGGTGAAAAGGACAGGTCAAAATTGTTTATCGCGCCTACGTTAATGGAAGATGTGGCACCGGATTCTTTGTTAATGACAGAAGAAATTTTTGGACCGGTGTTGCCGGTGTATACTTTTGCCAGTCATGAAGAAGCGGTGAATATTATTCAGCGGAATCCGAAACCACTTTCTTTTTATGTTTTTACCTCGGACGCTAAAAAAGAAAAACAATGGATCAGTCAAATACCCTTTGGTGGCGGTTGCATTAACAATACGTGCTGGCATTTTGCCAATCATCATTTGCCATTTGGCGGAGTTGGAAATAGCGGTGTAGGTTCCTATCACGGGAAATATTCGTTTGATGCGTTCACGCATAAAAAAGCCGTAATGAAAACGGCGACCTGGTTTGATCCGGATTTAAAATATCCGCCGTTCCATGGAAAACTCAAGTGGTTTAAACTGATAATCAGGTGACCTTTCCTATTGATGGCCGCTCGTGAAAAATGTATTGCAAAGGCGTTTCTGATTTGTCGTTGACCGTTCACAACAGTACACGAAAAAAATAAAAATGAATAGTAAACAAAGACTTATTAAATTAATTTATCCGCTGCTCTCAAAGTTTGGCCGAAAAAAAGGAGTGAATGTGAATTTCTCTGTAAACGAAAATAAAATAAAACCGCTAGCTTCATTTTATTCTCTTTCTGCCATTGCAAACAGCGGAAGGATGATTGACTTCAATGAATTCAAAAATAAAAAAGTTCTTATTGTAAATACAGCCTCTGCATGTGGTTATACGCCGCAATTTGATGATCTGCAAAAATTACAGGAGCAGTATAAGCACAAATTGACCATTATCGGATTTCCGTCAAACGATTTTGGAGAACAGGAACAAGGCAATGACGAGCAGATCGCAAGTTTTTGCAAAATAAATTACGGCGTTACCTTTACCCTGGCAAAAAAAAGTCATGTAAAAAATACTGAACAGAATGAGGTTTTTAAATGGCTGAGCGATAAAAATAAAAACGGATGGAATGACCAGCAGCCTCAATGGAATTTTTGCAAATACCTTGTCGACGAAAGGGGGATATTGCTGGGTTACTATGCATCAGGTGTGCAGCCTTTTGCTAAAGAAATTGTTGATGTTTTATAATTATTTCGATTATTGATGCCGGGCAAATACACAGACCCCGATTCCTCATTTCTTATTTTATTTTCGTGCATGGCAATGGTGAAGAAGTGACTTTTTTTAATCCCGACAACAAATAATCCTAATTTTAAGATTCAAATGACCAACATCATTTTAGCAGCAGTAAATGCCGCCTGTATTCAATCAACATGAAATGGGAGCTTGTATGAGACGCGTTGTTTTTTTGTCTTTTATTGTTATTTATACTCATTGCGCCGCACAGCAAAAAATGATTTCGCTGAAAGAACTTCCGGCACTGGTAGAGAATAATCTGCCGCAAATACAGGTTTATAAAGAGCAGTCAAATGCTACTTCCCAAGGCATCAATCTTGCTAAAAATACACTTGTTCCTGAAGCTGCAGTTGGCTACCAGATCAACTATACCACTTTCAACAACATTACCGGGATGAGTTATCCCGGCCTGATCATGCCCATTACCGGTCCCCCCTCTTCGAATAACAACATAGATTTTGTACCTGGTACTGCATTAACCCTGCTGGTTAAGTGGAATCCGGTCACGTTCGGGCAACGTAACGCCGCCATCCAAAAGGCGACAGCACAATTTCAATTGGCGAATGCTTCATACAACCAGGTTCTTTTTAAACAACAATACGCTGCCCTGTACACCTATCTTGATGCCGTTTATTTTCAGCAGTTATTAACGAGTACGCAGGCAAATATCAGCAGAATAGAAGAGGCATTGACGCAATCACTCGCTCTGTCAAAAGAAGGATTGCGCCCGGGCATGGATACCATCCAATTCCAAAGTGCATTGGCCCAGGCAAGAGTGAATTTCTATTCCGCAGAAAAAGCGTATCAGCTGGAACTGGCAGAATTGACAAGACTGACGGGTTTACAGCAATCATCAGCAGAAGTTATTCTGTCAGATACTTCCATAGCGGCAACCTATCCATTGCTTCCCGATTTCACCGGCGGATTTTCCGGTAACCCCGTGCTTCAATACTATCAGTCCAAACAGGAATTCAGCAAAGCGACCTTAAAGGAAATTCAAACTGCATGGAGACCGCGCCTGGATGTTTGGGGCAATGCTTATGGCAGGGGTTCGGGTGTCGAGTACACGGGTGTCATCAGCAAATCAGATGGATGGAATTTGTCCAGGACAAATTATGGCGCCGGCATTCAGTTAAGTTTTCCCATTTTACAGTTTTCGCAAATAAATATTCAGAAGAAACAATATCAATCCCTGTTGAAATCAGATGAGGCAATGGTGTCGCAGACTAAGCTGGACCTGGAGAAGCAATGGGAATCAGCACTCATTAATTTTAATCAAAACAAACAAATTGCCGAGCAAACAAAGCTGCAACAGCAATATGCCGGATATGCTTACAGCGGACTCGCGTTGAGTTATAAGAGCGGATTGACTGACTTTATCAGGCTGGCACAAGGGCAATATGATTTATTGAATGCTGATATTGCCAAGGCAAATGCCTATTTGCAAATGTGGCATGCGTTGCTTGATGTAGCCGTGGCAAGAGGCGATATCCATATTTTTCTGCAACAATTAAAATGAATTCCTGCTGATGAAATTAATCACAGCTGCACTGCGCCATCCCATCACCATACTGGTTTCAGTTTTGGCAATTTTATTTTTTTCTTACCTCGCCATCAGCAATTTCAAAGTGGATATATTTCCTAAGCTCGGCTTACCAACGGTATATGTTGCCCAGCCATATGGTGGATTGTCCCCTGAACAAATGGAAGGATTCATTTCATCTTATTATGAATATCATTTTCTCTACATCACCGGAGTGAAATATGTTGATTCAAAATCCATACAGGGCGCCTGCGTATTAAAAATTGAATTCAATGAAGGTACCGACATGAGTCAGGCAATGGCTGAAGTCGTGGGTTATGTGAATCGGGCAAGGGCGTTCATGCCGCCTGGTACCGTTCCGCCGTTTATAACGAGATTTGATGCAGGAAGTGTGCCCGTGGGACAATTGGTTTTTAGTTCTGAAAACCGTTCGCTGGGAGAAATATCAGATCTCGCACTCTTTCGGGTGCGGCCCATGTTTGCCACATTGCCCGGTGTTTCTGCGCCGCCTCCTTTTGGCGGCAATCAAAAGACGGTTTTAATTACCGTCGATCCGGATAAAATCCGGAGCTATAATTTATCTCCCGATGCGGTGGTACAGGCATTGGCAAAAGCCAGTACCATAACTCCCGCAGGAAATGTGCGCATTGGCGACAGCACTTATCTTACTCCGCAGAACAGCGTGATAGAAAATATCAACGATCTCAACAACGTGCCCATTCAAGGAGGCTCCGGTCCATCGGTTTATATAAAAGATATTGCAGTGGTGAGCATGGGTTCGGACGTTACCACCAGTTATGCATTGATTGATGGCAAACGCTCCGTGTATATCCCCGTGACAAAAAGGGCTGATGCATCAACATGGGATGTTGTGCAGAATGTAAAAAAAGCATTGCCCGATATGCAGGCCGCAATTCCCTCAGACATAAAAGTAAGTTATGAATTTGATCAATCCGGTTATGTCATCAATTCTTTAAAAACAGTTTTGTTTGAAGGAGGTCTTGGTGCATTGCTCACCGGCATAGTGGTGCTCTTGTTTTTGGGCGATCCCCGGAGCGCATTGATCGTAGTGATGACTATTCCTTTGGCGTTGCTTTCATCGGCAGTTTTATTATTCCTGACCGGACAAACGATTAATATCATTACGTTAGGAGGTTTGGCTTTAGCAGTTGGAATACTGGTAGACGAAGCTACTGTCACTGTGGAAAATATTCATCGGCACCAGGAATTGAATAAACCTAAAGCACGTGCCATCTCCGATGCGTGCAAAGAAATTGCAGCGCCCAAATTGCTTATTCTTCTTAGCATTTTAGCTGTGTTTGTTCCTTCCTTGTTTATGAAAGGCATCCCAAAATCGATGTTCACGCCACTTTCTATGGCAGTTGGCTTTGCTATGGTCGCCTCTTTTTTGCTTTCGCAAACTTTTGTTCCGGTGATGGCGAACTGGATATTGAAAGAATTTCGAAAGGACGGCTCTCCCAAAAAAGAAGGATTATTTAAAAAATGGCAGAATAAATATGAATCGGCAGGAAAAAAATGGCAAAACAGTTTTGCAGTGATCAGCATCATTTTTATTTTTTGCTCGATTTTTTTATGCGTGTTGTTCGCAAAATTAATCGGCACAGAACTTTTTCCAAAAATAGACAGCGGAGAAACACAGATTCGGTTACGCATGCCCATTGGTACGAGACTGGAAAGAACAGAAGACGCAACACAAAAGTTGTTGCATCTTTCAGAAACGATTGCTGGAAAAGGCAATATTGAAATCAGTTCTGCCTTTATAGGTACGCAGCCCTCGAGCTACCCAATCAATAATATTCATTTGTGGACAAGCGGCCCACAGGAATCGGTCATAAAAATAAAATTGAAAAAGGGGGTATTGCCAATCACTGAATTTCAAGAGCGATTACGCACCGAAGTACAAAAAAATATTCCGAATGCCATTATTTCCTTTGAGCCCGGAAACATCATAGAGCAGGTCCTTAATCTCGGAAGCTCCAATCCCGTTGAAATTATTGTCGTCAACAGGAACCTCGATAACGGCAAACAGGCAGCAGACGTACTGATGAAAAAATTATCGGCTATTTCCTCATTGAGAGACCTGCAGATTGCCACTCCTTTAAAATATCCTGCCATCAAGTTAACTGTAGACAGAATGAAAGCAGGACAATTAAATATTACCATGGACCAGGTGGCAAAATCTGTTGTGCCAGCCACAACTTCGAGCAGATTTACCACACCAAGTTACTGGCTGGATAAAACGACGGGAACAGCATATCAGGTCCAGGTTCAGTATCCTGAATATAAGATGAACAGCACGGAACAGCTCGAAAAAATTCCTGTTTCCTCAGGCAACGGAAACACACATTATCTCAACGAAGTAGCGGGCTGGAACCGCGTG
>DATGFZ010000506.1:0-4529 GCA_035308805.1 Puia sp.
GCTTGAACGACTATGTAAAAAAAGAAAGCGAAGCTTTATGGAATGATGTGGGCAACGTCAATGTCATCGCAGTGGATTTATATGATGGCAAAGTCGCTCAAACCCGTGAATATGCCGGTAAATACATGCAGGAAGCAAAAACCGAAAGGATTGAAACCATTATTAAGGCTGCGATAGCCTACGTCGGGCCGAGTGCAAAAATTTATACCATTGGCTGGTGTTTTGGCGGTGGTTGGAGCTTGCAGGCGTCCCTGCTTGCAGGCAAACAAGCCGCAGGTTGTGTGATGTATTACGGAATGCCGGAAAAAGATGTTGATAAATTGAAAACACTGCACGCTGATGTGCTGGGAATTTTTGCCAATAAAGACCAATGGATAAATCCAAAAGTTGTTGATGAATTCGCAGGAAATATGAAAAAGGCAGAAAAGAACCTGATTGTAAAAAGATATGAGGCTGATCATGCCTTTGCCAATCCCAGTAACCCGATTTTTGATAAGGCTGCAAAAGAAGACGCCTACAAAAACACGCTCGCATTTTTTAAAGCAAGAATAAAATAAAGAATAAGGGACTTGGCTTATTTCAGGCTCGAGATGGTATAGGATTTTATCGATTGCAGTTTATTCAAATCAATGAATTTTTGCGAAAACGATTGATTAATTTTTTCGGGGTGATTTGTTTTGAAAGAATGCATTAAAACAATACACGCCACTTCGGCAATCAGCACAATTAGGTTTAATCGCTTTTTCATGTAGGGTTTGGATTTAGACTATTATTTTCAACAAGCGTATAAGTAAAACTACTTAGACGATATAAAAACGGAGTTTTTATTAAATTATTTTAATCCTGCTTAAAAAGAAATTCACAAATTAGTCACCGGCAATTTTGTCATAGCTGGCAACCAGTCCTTTAATCAGGGAAGAGCTGAACCCGCGGTGTTCCATTTCGTTTAAACCAGCGATCGTGCAGCCCTTTGGCGTTGTAACTTTATCAATTTCCTGTTCGGGATGAGCACCCTTTGTCAGCAATAATTCTGATGCGCCTTTTACAGTTTGAGCGGCAATTAGGTTGGCGGTAGCTGCGTCAAACCCGATTTCAATACCACCCTGGATGTTCGCGCGGATATATCTCATTGCAAATGCAGTTCCGCACGCGCCAAGCACCGTTGCAGCGTTCATTAATTTTTCATCAATACGCACCGATTTCCCGAGCTGATTGAAAATATCCATTACATACTGGATCTGTTCCTCATCAATATCTTTGGCAGCAATGCAGGTCATGCTTTGCTGAATGGCAATTGCGGTGTTGGGCATTGCACGGACAATGGAAACTTTTTTGCCGAGTCTTCCGGAAATGTGTTCAATGCTGATACCGGTTATGACAGAGACCAGTATGTGTTTGCCTTCTTTGAATTCTTTTTTCAAACTTTCCAATACATCATCAACCTGAAATGGTTTAACTGCAAGAATAATCAGGTCTGCATAGCGGACCGCTTCTTCGTTCTTATCGCTTACCAGCACCCCCTTTGTTTCCAAAGCATGCAGGGTTTGAATATTTCTTTTGGTGATGAGTATGTGCTTGGGTAAAACAAAACCGCTTTGTATCAAACCTTCTGCAATAGCTGCTCCCAAATTTCCACCGCCGATGATGCCGATTTTCTTATTCATAATTATACGATTGGAATTACATCTTTATCCATTTTTCCATTCCTTTTGACATTTTAAGCATCTCGATTCGATGTCATTTTGCTTTTAATTTTGCCATCCGCCATAGGCTGATTCAGTCTTTCTTCGCAGAGCATGCTTTTTCTTTATTTTCTAAGCGATCCGCAACAATTGTCTTTAAATTATTCTGCCTAAGTTAATAAAATTTATTTTTTGCAAGATAATTCCGCACGTAATCATCAATGCCTTTTTCGAGAGAATAAAATTCATCCATATAGCCAACACTTCGAAGTTTATTCATTTTTGCTTCCGTAAAATACTGATAGGTGAGCCGGATGTCCTCCGGCATATCAATAAATTCAATTTTTGGTTTTAGGTCCAAACCTCCAAACGTTGCCATCGCCAAATCATAGAATGATCTTGCTTTTCCAGTGCCCACATTATATATCCCGGAGGTGGGTTGATGTTCCATCAGCCAATAACATACTTTCAAAATATCCTTTACATATATGAAATCGCGCAGTTGTTCGCCATCATTATAATCAGGATGATCAGATTTAAATAATTTTACTTCTCCGTTTTTTTTGATCTGGTTGAATGCATGAAAAATCACACTCGCCATTCGGCCTTTATGAAATTCATTCGGTCCATAGACGTTAAAGAATTTTAAGCCGGCCCAAAATGTGGGATGATTTCTTTGATGCAATACCCACTTGTCAAATTCATTCTTAGAAACGCCATACGGATTTAGCGGGCGCAAAATATTGATCACTTCATTGTCGTCATCATTGTAGCCCAGATCACCATTTCCATAGGTGGCGGCGGAAGATGCGTAAATCAAAGGAATGTCATGGACAGTGCAGTAATCCCAAACTTTTTTTGAATACTCAACATTAAGCTTTTGATGAATTGCATAGTTAAATTCAGTCGTATCTGTTCGAGCACCCATATGAAAGAAGAAATCGATTTTTGGCTTTTCCTCAAAGAGCCATTCAAAAAATTCTCCGCGCTCCACAATATCAGAAAATCTTTTATTTTCAAGATTGATTAATTTATCCTTGCGGCTGAAATCATCAACCAAAATTATTTTTGAATACCCTTTGTAATTAAGGTATCCGACAAGACAACTGCCTATAAACCCGGCTGCACCCGATACGACTATTGTGTTATTTTTCTGAATCATGCTTAAATCAGATATTTGGATGAATAATATGCAAGAAAATCGTTTGACATTTCACACCTTCAACGCGCTGCGTTTTTTTGCTTTTCTCCGCATATTCCTTCTTCATTTGCCTACCGGCGAAGATAGTCAGTTTTACAAACTAATTTCCAATGGTGGTGGAATAGGTGTTGATTTCTTTTTTGTCCTCAGTGGTTTTCTCATTACCTACCTGCTGACATTTGAAAAGCTTGTTTCAGGAACCATAAACGGTGTAAACTATTTTTTAAGACGTTCGCTGCGCATTTGGCCCCTTTTTTTTACCGGAATTGCGATTGCTTATGTTAATAATTACATCAGTGCCAAGTTTCATTTTGGTTCATCAGCAGGTTATTCCCCCCATATTTTTTTTTCAGTAAGTTTTCTTGAAAATTATCAAATGATCATCCACAATAATTTTCCCAATGGCGCACCCTTGCGTGTATTCTGGTCATTGTGCGTAGAGGAGCATTTTTATTTGTTATGGTTTTTGGTATTCAAGGTTGTTTCTTTAAAAAACATGCCGAAAATATTTTCAATCCTCTGGATGGGAGGCATTGTCTACAGAATCTGGTTCTACATTCAATTTCCTCAAAAAAATTATTACGATATTGACCTGATGTCAAAGCTTGATTATTTTTGCGCGGGAAGTTTTATCGGTTGGCTTATCGCCTACCAACCCATCTTGTTTAAAAAAGTAATCAATTCGGTCAGCGCTGGTTGGCGGAATGGTTTTACCTTCTTTGCATTATTGTTTTTTTACTTCTATCAATTTTCAGGTATGAAACGTGTTGATGATCTTTATTTTCCGATTATTTCAGCATTGATATTTGCGATCCTGGTAGGGCTCGTCGCAACGTCGTCGACGTTTATTTACTTTTCAGAAAGAAATATTTTTTCAAAATTGGGAAAGATCAGTTACGGGCTTTATGTTTTTCATACGGTTGTTATCTTATCCCTGGTAACACTTGCCAATTTTGCAGGCGTCAACCTGACAAATGCTGCTGGTTATTTTATCATTGGGTTATTGAGCCTGGCATTCACCATTGCAGTAAGTATGTTATCCTATCAATACCTGGAATCTCCGTTTTTGCGTTTAAAGAAAAAATTCCGTAGTGTGCCCATGCCGTAATTATAATGCGCTGAGCGCTTCTTCGCTTTTTTCAGCTGAAAGCAGGTCGCCTATTGCGTTCTCATATTTTTCCTTCCAATAAAAAATATTATCCCAGTTCATCCCGTCAACTTCCACCGAACCCGCAGTAACGATTCCCAATTCTTCATAAGGATGATTGCCAAGCGCTTTCTTAAATCCATTAATCTTTTCTGGTTGAACGCTTACCACTATCCGGCTTTGTGATTCACCAAACCAATAGGCATCTTTCCGGATGTTGAAATCAGAAGCGACTACATCAAATCCTAAATTATTCGCAAATGCCGATTCGGCAAGTGTGATAAATAAACCGCCTTCGCTTACATCATGAGCAGAGTCAATCAGTTTCAATTTTATCAATTCACTTACTTTTTGCTGCAATTGAAATTCTTCTTCGATCGCAAAATGTGGTGCAGGACTGAATTCCACATTTTGCAATTTGTGCAAGTATTCAGACGAGTTCATGTCACCATTGCTTTTTCCGACGAGAAAAATAAAATCGCCTTCTTCTTTAAAATCC
>DATGFZ010000507.1:0-9778 GCA_035308805.1 Puia sp.
AGACAAAGGCCGCGGGAATAATGCTTGAGACCGAAAAAATAAACACCGTTGGAAATAAATTATACCCTTCGTGTGGTTTTGTACCTTATGATAAGAACAATTTTTACTGGTGGCAAAATCCCGCTCAATTACTTTAATAAAGTTCCTCGTAAGATGATAAAGGCAACGGTAAAATAAATGATCAGGCCGGTAACATCCACAAGCGTTGCAACAAAAGGCGCAGAAGATGCTGCGGGATCCGCACCCAATTTTTTTAATACCAACGGCAACATGGAGCCGGAAAATGTTCCCCACATCACCACGCCAATCAGGGCAAAAAAAATGGTTAGCGCCAGAAGTAGCCAGTATTCACCATAATCATATAAATGCATTTCCTGCCAAAGCAATATCCTTAAAAAACCAACCGAGCCTAAAATGGCTCCCAGGATAAGCCCCGAAATGATTTCTCTGCGCATCACCCGCCACCAATCACGAAATCCGATTTCCCCCAGGGCCATTGCGCGAATGATGATGGAAGAAGCCTGCGACCCGGAATTCCCGCCACTGGAAATGATCAAAGGAATAAACATCGCGAGGACTACCGCCTTGCTAATCTCTCCTTCAAAATGTCCCATAGCGGTTGCCGTTAGCATTTCACCCAAAAATAAAATGATCAGCCACCCGGCCCTCTTTTTGATCAAACCTCCGAATGAGATCGTTGTATAGGGTTCATCAAGCGCTTCTGAGCCCCCGATCTTTTGAATTTCGCGTGTATCCTCTTTTTCCGATAGTCTTAATACATCATCTGCGGTGACAATGCCGAGAAGCACGCCGCTGTCATCAGTTACCGGCAGCGCAAAGCGGCTGTTGTTGCGAAAAATCCGGATCGTATCTTTTTGCGCGGCATTTACATTAAGCGCAATAAACTGGTGATCCATAATCTGATCAACCAACATAGCAGGCTCAACGACTAAAAAATCTTTTATGTTTATATCATCGATCAACACACCTGTCTCATCAACCACAAATAAAAAATTCAAGGTTTCCGTTGCACGGCCTCGTTGTTTGATGATATCAAGAACCTGCTGCACGGTATCTTCTTTTTTAATGGCAACGTAATCCGGTGTCATCAGCCTGCCCACAGAGCCTTCCGGATAGCCAAGCAGCTCCAGCGTTTCAGCCCGTACTTCAGGATCCAGGATTTTTAATAATTCCTTTACCGCATTGCCGGGCAACAGGGCAAGAAAGGCCGTACGATCATCCGGGCGCAAATTGTTGAGCAATTCCGCTGCTTTTTGCTCGGGCAGGGATTTTATAATGATCTCCTGTTTCTTTTTTCTTAAAAATTTAAACGCGCGCGCAGCCTGCGTAGGGTCGAGATGCTGAAATAATTTTACCGCCCATTTAGTATTTCGATTTGTAAAATCCACAATATCCTTCGAGCTTAACTTTTTCAGTTTTACAAAATCAGTAATCCTGTTGTGTTGCAACAAATTTTTGATGTCATTCAAACTTAGCATAAAGAAAGATTAGTAATTTTTGGATTTGATCACACCAGAAACCAGAAAAGAAAACAATTCAGCAGTAAACGAAAAAATTCAAAAAAAATTTACCAGGCAGACCGAATTTGCCAGATATTTATTTTTTCAAAAACATTCGTTCCGTTCTGGCTGAATAATGCGATACCGTCACTTTTTTTAGCGGGAAAGATCTGGGCCGTCATTACACAAGCCCCGTCCTGGGCAAAGATTTCAATGATGCTATTGTCAAAGTAAATGTCCAGGGTGACCTTTTTATTTTTAAGCCTCAACCGGGCTTCATAATGAGATAAAGAGGCAAAGTTTTTGTTGAACGCGGTATCGCCGGTTCCTTTTCTGTCAATAAACAATGTTTGTTTTTTTGCGTCATATCCAATGACAAACGGATTTTTTTCTCCCACTGCTAAATGGAGGCCGGAAATGCTTTTTTCAGCAGGCATCCATGTCAATTCAATCTCTGCCTGTGTTCCCCTTGCCGGCAATAATTTTATTCCTCTGACAGAAATAGTTTTCCCTTCCCACGATTCCTTTCTTGATGAGCGGAGTGCAGTCAATGGTTTTTGTTTTAATATCCACTCATTACCGATTTTTTCAAGCGACAATTGCCGCGGCAAGGCCATGGCGCTCTTCCAGGGAGAATCGGGAATGTCATTGGCGTATTCCCAGTTATTTGCCCATCCTAATAATATGGGGGAATGCTTTGCCGGCAAATGATTGTATACAACTGCCGCGTAATAATCCGGACCATGATCGGGGCGATAGATTTTTTGCGGCGGATTCTCATTGACGAATGTTGTTCCGTCAAATTCTCCTACGAAATATTGCATGCTTATTTGTTGTGAATTCAGCAATACCCATTTTGTTTTTCCGGAACCGTTTTCAATGGGAACCCTGGCAATGCTCGGGCATTCCCAGATCGCTGTGGTATCTCCTGCGGGACCAAAATCACTCAAATGATTCCAGTCCTTAAGGTTTTTAGATGAATACCATTGGACGACATGCTTGTTCGGCAATACGACGAGCATTACCCATTTTTTTTCCGGTTCATACCAAAACACAAAAGGGTCACGGAAATCTTTTTTGTGTATATCGAGCACGGGATTGTTTTCATATTTAGTCCATGAGTTGCCATCGTCTGTACTATAAGCCAGGTATTGCGCCTGCGAATAATCATCCGGATTTTTTTTATCTGCAATGCGATGACCCGTGTAAACCGCCACCAAGGGTGTTTGTAAAGGATTTTTCGCAAATCCGCTCGTGTTGTTTTCATCAACTACGCAACTACCGGAAAATATCATGACGGCACTGTCTTCGGGAATGGCCAGGGGCAAATGTTTCCAATGAACAAGATCCTTACTGGTTGCGTGTGCCCAGCTCATGTGCCCCCAGACGTTGGCATAGGGATTATACTGGTAAAAAAGATGATACTTCCCGTGGTCATATACGAGCCCGTTTGGATCGTTGGTCCAATTATAAGCTGGTGAGAAATGAAATTGCGGACGATACCTTTCTTTATATAAGCTGTCCTTTTTCTGCTGGGCAGAAGCGAAAAAAAACAGTGGCAGGACAATTAAAAATGAAATTATTTTTTTCATGAAAGAAATATTAAGCCACGAGCGCTGCAGCGCCAAATACACCTGCACTGTCGCCAAGACTTGGTCTTAAAATGGGGACGTCAACATGATTGTTGAAAATATATTTACCTAAGTTATTTTTTCCTTCGGTATAAATTCCGTCAATATTGCCAACACCGCCTCCTACAACAATGACGTCGGGATCAAGCAAATTGGTTATCACCGATACCCCTTTCCCAAAAAAATGATACAATCGTTCCATTGTTTTTATTGCATTTTCGTCTGTCCCTTGCCGGTAGTCTTGAACGATCTCCTTTAATCTGGACTTTTTTCCTGCGATCAGGGTATAATATCTTTCAAGGGCAGGCCCGGAAATGATCGTTTCCACGCAACCGGTTTTGCCGCAATAACACGCTCCGCCGGATTCATCCAAAAAATTATGGCCCCATTCCCCTCCAATGCCATGGCAACCGGTCCAGACTTTTCCGTTAATGACAATACCGCCGCCAACACCAGTTCCCAGGATAATGCCAAAGACCATTTTTGCATCAGGAGCTTTTTCTTTTACAATGCCCCAATGGGTTTCTGCCAGAGCAAAACAATTTGCGTCATTAGCCAGCACAACGGGCATCTGCAAAATATCTTCTACATCTTTTTTCAATGGTTTGCCGTTGAGTGCGGTGGAGTTGCAGTTTTTCATGGTTTGCAGCATGGGATCTAAAACTCCCGGGGTACCCAGACCAATAGCCTGCGGGGATAATCCTGATTTCGCCTGCATGTCATCTACCAATTTTTTTATTTGTCGAACGATATGTTGATATCCGTTCAATGCTTCTGTATCAATCCGCGTACGGATGACCGGCGTGGAGTCCTCAATGGAAGTAAGAATTACGCCTTCGATTTTTGTTCCGCCCAAATCGATTCCCCATATTGGCTGATTCATGACAAGCAATTTATAAAAAGTAATTTAAAATTTTTTATGCCAAAACTTACCGATAAATTTAATGAATAAACCCCAACGATATGCTTTCCTATCCGGTTCGTGTCTCGCTCATAGCCGCACTTGGCGGTTTTTTATTTGGTTTTGAAACGGCAGTCATTTCCGGAGCAGAAAAAACCATCGAGCACTTATGGCAGTTAAATTCTTACTGGCAGGGGTTTACGGTTGCCTCAAGCCTTATCGGAACCGTCGTTGGATCTATTGTTGCAGGAGTACCTGCGCAAAAATATGGGCGCAGGGCAACGCTTAAAGTGATTGCTATTTTGTATTTGGTATCAGCGATTGGCTGTACCCTTTCGTCCTTCTGGATTTTGTTTGTAACGTTTCGTTTTATTGGTGGCATTGCCGTGGGCGCTTCATCCGTGGTCGGACCTATGTATATTTCCGAAATTGCCCCGGCAAAGCTTCGGGGAAGACTTGCCGGTTCCTTTCAATTAAATATCGTTGCGGGCATTTTCATTGCGTATGTAACCAACTTTTTCTTTGTCGGCATGGGAGAAAACTCATGGCGCTGGATGCTGGGTGTCATGGTCATTCCCGCCGGATTGTTTACGTTATTGCTCAGAACCATACCCGAAAGCCCACGCTGGCTTGTTCTCAATAACAGAGATGAGGAAGCACAAAAGATTTTTGCAAAAACAGGGGAACCGGATGCTGCAAAATTAGTGCGTGAAGAACATGAACTGTCAAGGCAGGGAACCAAAGAAAGTTTATGGAGTGGCAAATTCAACAAGCCGATTTTTTTTGCCGTGGCCCTGGCCATGTTCAATCAGCTCTCGGGCATTAATGCGATTTTATACTATGCACCGCGCATTTTTGAAATGGCAGGATTTGATAAAGCGCACGCTTACCTGCAACCGGTTTATATCGGCGCAGCGAATTTATTATTTACCCTGCTTGCCATGTCGTTCATAGACAGGTTTGGCAGAAAAACGCTGCTGATAATTGGTTCGGTCGGCATGATTGTATTTCTGGCACTGACGGCAAATGCTTTCAGGGGCGATATTTCGGGAAATAAATTTGTTCTTGTTTATTTAATTGGTTTTATCGCCTTCTTTGGTTTTTCCCAGGGCGCTGTGATTTGGGTCTTTATTTCAGAGATCTTTCCAAATTCGGTCCGTTCTCAGGGCGGCTCACTGGGGAGTTTCACGCACTGGACGATGGCGGCAATTATTTCCTGGACCTTTCCCATCATTGTTGAAGGAAGTGCCAACGGCGGTTTTTATTCATTTGTATTTTATAGCGCCATGATGTTGCTCCATTTAATTTTTGTCGTGAAATTTCTTCCGGAAACAAAGGGAAAATCATTGGAAAATATTCAGAAAGAATTGGGCATCGAATAATTTTTTCCTGCTGAATTTGTCATATTATTTTCTATATTTATAATACTGAACGATCGCCTGCCAATCTTATTTCCAAAATTTATTTAATGCAAACCACGGAGTTGCTCAATAGCTATTATGTAGATTCCGGTACATGGGACGAAATGTACAAGGATACTTCTGTGCGTGAGCAATATCAGGGCGTGGTGCAATTCATGCAACAACTTGATGTTGATGAACTGAACCGGAAGGAGGAATTGGCAAAGCGATTGTTCATGAGCCAGGGAATAACTTTTACCGTATACAGCAGCGGAGAAGGAATAGAAAAGATCTTTCCTTTTGATATTATTCCGCGCATCATCACGGCGTCAGAATGGAAATATATCGAAGAAGGAATCAAGCAGCGGCTCAGGGCACTCAATCTCTTTTTGAAAGATGTTTACAACGAACAATTTATTTTGAAAGATGGGGTGGTCCCTGTTGAAATGATTTACAGTTGTCCGCATTATTTGCGCGAGATGCACAACTTTCCCGTTCCGCATGACATTTATGTGCACATTGCCGGAATTGATCTGATCAGAAATAACGACGGGTCTTTCTATATTCTGGAAGATAATTTGCGTACGCCCAGCGGCGTGAGTTACATGCTCGAGAACAGGGAGATTACCAAAAGAATTTTTCCGGATCTCCTGCCAAGAAATAATGTGCGCAGCGTCACAGAATATCCGAATATCCTGCACAGAAACCTGGTCGCCCTGTCCCCCCGGCAAATCAGCAACCCCACTATAGTTTTATTATCACCGGGCATCTACAATTCCGCTTATTTTGAACATACGACATTGGCCAGATTGATGGGAGTGGAATTGGTTGAAGGGCGCGACCTTGTTGTTTCCAATCACCGGGTGTATATGAAAACAACATCCGGTCTGCAACAAGTCGATGTGATATACCGGAGAGTGGATGATGAGTTTTTAGACCCGCTAGTTTTCAATCCGGGAAGCATGCTTGGGGTTGCCGGAATAATGAGCGCATACCGCAAAGGAAATGTGGCGATCGTCAATGCCATTGGTAATGGCGTCGCGGATGATAAAGCAATTTATACTTATGTTCCTGCGATGATAAGATATTATTTAAATGAAGAAGCCATTTTAAAAAATGTTCCGACATACCATTTGGAGAATATGGAAGAAAGAGAATATGTTTTTGGCAACATGCATAAAATGGTGATTAAAAAAACAAATGAAAGCGGCGGCTATGGAATGCTGATGGGACATACCGCAAGCGAAGATGAAATGTCGCGATACAAAACTGAAATTTTAAAAAACACGCGAGAATACATAGCCCAACCTATAATCAGCTTGTCTTCCTCGCCTTGTTATATGAATGGAAAGTTACAGCCGCGCAGGGTTGATTTACGTCCGTATGCATTGTGCGGACCTGATGGAATTCAAATTGTGCCTGGCGGATTGACAAGGGTCGCATTGCGGGAAGGTTCGCTGGTCGTGAATTCGTCGCAAGGCGGAGGAAGTAAGGATACCTGGGTGCTGGCAGGATGAGAACCCTCTGCTCGCAGATCCCGGCAAACGGTGCATTGAAATGGCGGTTGCGAACGGCGGAACGCTGCTGTCCGGTGAACAGCTGGTGGTAATTCCGTCGCCGGGTACAGACAAAATAAAACGCTACTGTAATCAACATACGTAATTAATGTTAAGCCGAGTTGCCGATAGTTTATACTGGATGAGCCGTTACATGGAAAGGAGTGATGGCATTTTACGCATGCTCAAAATCAACTACGCTTCCTCCCAGGATGACATACAGGAGTTTTCGTGGAAACCGGTATTGCGGATCTTTACTTATCTCAAAGATGAAGAGGCGAACGATATTGTCCACAACTCGCGCGCCGTGCTGCAATACATGGTTACCGATAAAGAAAACCCGAATTCAGTTTTGAATATTGTTACAGCGGCAAGAGAAAATGCGCGCAGTGTGCAGGATAATATTACCAAAGAATTGTGGCAGTGCCTGAATGATTTTTATCATACGGTGCGCGATGAACAGTTGGTGAACTGGTTGCATAAGGAAGATCCGGTAACGATCCTCGACATTCTTATCAAGCAAGGGTTGTTGTATTACGGGACAGCCGACATTACCATGTCACGAGGCGAAGGATACGCCTTTTTGAATATCGGAAAATACCTGGAGCGAAGCGTTCAGTCCGCACATATACTTGATGTAAAATTCAGTGACCTGAATTATGATTTGAAAGGAACCGATACAACCTACTGGAAATATTTATTGTTATCGATTTCCGGATATGAATTGTATTTAAAAACCTATCGAAGCGGATTTGAGGCAAAAAATGTGGTGGAGCAAATTGTGCTCGATGAAAATTTTCCGCGATCGATTAATTATTCGGTTCAACGTTTATATACTTATTTTGAACGATTGAAAAATCAGCGAAATGTGGAAGGGTTTCGGAGGCTTGAGTTTTTGATCGGAAAAATTCGGAGCAAAGTAAAATATTCTGCAGTGGAAAATATTATGAAACAGGGATTGCATATATATTTAACCAGCATTCGCGAAGAATTATATGAAGTCGCTAAAATGTTCGATCAATATTACTTTGCTTATACATGATCATTATAAAAACCAATTATTTTAATGCCGCGATTTAAGATTCATCACGTAACAAAGTATGCTTACGAAGCTCCGGTGAGGGATAGTGCCAATCAAATTGTATTATTTCCGATCCGGGACGAATACCAGGAAGTTTTAAAACAGGAATTACTCGTAACAGGAGAGCCGCCCGTTGAAATTTATAAAGATTATTATGGTAACGAAATTGGCTCTTTCATGCAGGCAGAACCACACAATGAATTGATTATTGATTCAAAAGTGGAAGTGATTACAAAATTAAAATCCTTACCGGCTGACGAAGAGAATTTTCAGGAACAATGGAATTACCTGCACCAAATTGCACACCAGCCCGACTTCATTGATTTTTTAAATCCGGAGCATTTCAACGCATTGCAGGAGGTAAAGACCATTGCCGATATCGCACAGTTTAAAACAATGTCAGTCCTTGACGCTGCAAAAAAATTAAACGAGTATGTGTTTTTACATTTTCAGTACATCAAAGGCATCACCAGCGTTGAAACGACCATTGATGAGGTGTGGAAGCTAAAAGCCGGTGTCTGCCAGGATTTTGCGCATGTCCTGCTGATCATGTTACGCATCATTAATATTCCCTCACGGTACGTGAGCGGATATATCTGTCCCAACAAAAACGGAATGCGTGGCGAAGGCGCAACGCATGCATGGGTTGATGCCTATATTCCAAATTATGGCTGGTTGGGGTTAGATCCGACAAATAATTGCCTCGTAACAGACAGGCATGTACGCCTCGCGGTTGGAAGAAATTTCAGTGATTGTTCGCCCGTAAAGGGAACGTATAAGGGGACCTCCAATCATGTACTGGAAGTTGGTGTTTCGGTTTCTTACGAAGACGGAACCAAAAGCGAAGAAGCGGCTACGATCCTGACGCCGCAGCCTAAAAAAAATGGGGAACAGGAAAATTCTTACCGGAAATATATGGAAATGATGCAACAGCAATGATTTTTTGCCATCCGTTTTTCCGGACAAGGAGCAGGCCACCCCGAAGGGCATCAGGCTTCAAACAGCTTCCCTCCCGGTCAGCGTGCAGGAGGATTCTGATTTTTTAAAGGCCGCGGGCTGAATTTTGCTCCCGGCGGGGGCCGGTATTGATCAAACGGAATTTGGAGAAGTTTGTTCATCCGGTTGTTTTCCTCCTCCTTCAAATAAATGTCAATGCCGTATTGAAGACTATCCATATTTTTTACCTGAACAAAAGTTCCGAAAATTCTATCCCAGAAAGAGAAAATATTTCCGTAATTCGTGTCTGTTAAAGGCTGTGCGTAATGATGGTGAACCTTGTGCATGTCCGGAGAGACAATAAACCAGCTCAGTAAATGATCGACCCATTTTGGCAAGGAAATATTGGCATGGTTGAATTGGGCAAATAGTACAGACAAGGATTGGTACAGGAAAAGGAGCCAGATGGGAGCACCTGCAAGCACAACTCCAAAAAATGTGAACACGGCCCGAAAAATACTTTCACCCGGGTGATGGCGGTTTGCCGTCGTTGTATCCACCCAGGTATCCGCGTGATGAATGATATGAAACTTCCACATCCATTTTATTTGATGTTCTATCCAATGAATGAGCCAGGCGCCGATAAAATCCATGATCATCAAGGCAATTAAAATAAAAAGCCACCGGGGAAGATTTACCAGATACAACAATCCGATTTTGTGCCGGCTGGTATAATCACTTCCCTTCACCGTT
>DATGFZ010000508.1:0-1725 GCA_035308805.1 Puia sp.
TTATCTATCAGTGCCGTCGCTCGCTGTAATTGCTTTTCGCAATCCTCAACATCATTATGTTTAAACACATAACGATGTCCCGGGTGCAACCGTAAGCCATCTATGATACATGCATGTGATTCTCCATCATACACAATTACATCATGCCTTCCGCACAACGAATCAATGATGCTCACCATCCCCTGGTACCCGTAATTTAATAAAGCAGCATCTTTTTTATGAACAAATGTGGCCAAATCCGCCTCTAATTTTTCGTGGTCATTGCTGTTGCCGCTCATCATGCGGGCGCCCATGGGCGAAGCCAATCCATATTTTACCGCAGCAGCTCCGTCAGCTTTTCTCACTTCCGGATGATTTGCCAAACCGAGATAATTATTCAAACTCCAGATGATCATTTCTTTTCCGCGAAATTTCATCCTGCTGCCAATTTCACCCTCCAGTTTCGGAAAAGCAAAATATCCATGCGCCCTTTCACGATGCTGACCGATCGGTCCGGAATTCTTCATCAATTTTTCAAAAATGTCTGCCATATTACGTAATTATTAAGAATTCAAAAATTGCCGCAAAGGTAAAGCATTTGAGTAAAGTTATCAAGAGCAACGATGAACTGCATCACGTTTATTACAAGCGGATGAATGACCAAGCTGCTGAGAGTCGACGGTCTGCGGATAAAACTTACATTTGTTCAAAATTATTATTATGCGGATTCGCTGTTTACTTGTTTTTTCTTTTTTTGTTTTGAGTTTATTTGCCTCTGCACAAAATGCAAGTGAATGGTCAACTGTCAATCGCCCAAAATTAGTGGTCGGCATTGTTGTTGACCAGATGCGCTGGGATTATTTATACCGTTATTACGATCATTACGGCAATGATGGTTTCAAAAGATTATTGAATGAAGGATTTTCCTGCGAAAATGTTTTAATAAATTATTTGCCTTCCTATACTGCAGTCGGCCACAGTTGCATTTTTACTGGCTCAGTGCCGGCGATAACAGGAATTACCGGGAATGATTGGTTTGAACAGCTCAGTGGAAAGCGAATCTATTGTACTGCAGACAGCACCGTGCTCAGCGTAGGCAATGAATCGGAAGATGGAAAAATGTCTCCCCGAAATCTTTTGGTGTCCACCGTAACCGATGAACTGCGTATCGCATCAAATTACCGATCCAAAGTAGTTGGCATATCATTGAAAGACAGGGCAGCGATTCTTCCTGCCGGGCATACTGCCACTGCGGCTTTTTGGCTGGATGATGCATCCGGGCATTTTATTTCGAGTTCGTACTACATGCCAAAGCTTCCAGAATGGGTCAATCAATTCAATAACAGTAATGCGATTGGAAAACTGATACAAAACGGTTGGAATACGCTGTACCCGATCAACACATACAATGAAAGCGACAGCGACGCGGAAACCTATGAAGGAAAATTTCCCGGCGAAACAGTTTCTGTTTTTCCGCACAAAATAAATGACGTATATCAAAAAAACAAAGGCAGTTTTCGCGCAACACCTTTTGGAAATTCACTCACATTAAATTTTGCAGAAGCTGCTGTGGAAGGATTTGAATTGGGAAGTGGATCAGCAACTGATTTTCTTA
The DNA here is from genome assembly GCA_035308805.1 of Puia sp. GTDB lineage: Bacteria > Bacteroidota > Bacteroidia > Chitinophagales > Chitinophagaceae > Puia. Next base: position 1,595 of record DATGFZ010000508.1, read on the forward strand.
CCATCAATTGTGCTTCGACGGATTATGTGGGTCATATGTTCGGGCCAAATTCAATTGAAATCGAAGACACTTATTTAAGGCTTGACAAGGCGCTCGCTGATTTTTTTCATTTTCTTGATGAAAAAGTTGGC
>DATGFZ010000509.1:0-23426 GCA_035308805.1 Puia sp.
TACCCAAACAATATATGCCGTTGCTGACGATGCCTATTTAAATGTTTCGTTTAACCCTCAATTGGTGAAACGTTACCGGTTAATCGGTTTTGACAACAAATGGAATGCTATGACTGATTCGTCGAATGGTTTGCAGGGCGGAGAAATTGGCTCGGGGAATTCACTCGTCGCGATGTTTGAAATAACTCCTGTCAGTGACAATATTGACAGCATAAATGATTTAAAAGCGAAGCTGGCTACGATAACGGTAGGCTATAAAATTCCCGGCGATTCTCTTCCACGCAATTCTTATTTTACATGTCCGTTTATCAGGACAAATATTGCTAATCTCCCCTCCCCCATCCGGTTTGCTTCATACGTGGCTATTTTCGGGGAGATGTTGCGTAAGTCAAAATATATGCGGCACGTCAGTTGGAATGAGTTGATCGAACAATCTCAAAAATCATTGGATCCCAATGATGCCATGGAAAAAGAATTTGTAACCCTCGTAGAAAAGGCAAGAAAAATCTACAGGAAAGAAAAAAGAAAATGAGGTGATCCGAATATATAAAAAAGTGAAACGCAGTACTTTTGCCGTTGGGTCACAAAGTGTTCACGAATTAAGACATCCCAAATTGAATATCCTGTACTTTACGAAAACATTTCTCTCACCTTATCAAAAAAACCACGTTCGTTCTTATCAGGTTTAGGTTGAAAGTTTGGTGAGCTGCCTAATTTTTCAAGCATTGCTTTTTCTTCGTGGGAAACATTTTGCGGAGTCCATAAATTAACATGGATAAGCTGATCCCCTTTTTCGTAGGAGTTTACTGCCGGAAAGCCCTTCCCCTTCAACCGGAATATTTTCCCGCTCTGCGTACCAGGTGGAATCTTAATTTTTGCTTTACCATCAATGGTAGGTACTTCGACTTGCGTTCCAAAGACAGCGTCCGTGAAAGAGAGATGTAATTCAAAAGCAACGTTCAATCCATCGCGATGCAGATCAGGGTGTTGCTCTTCTTCAATTAAAATGATCAAATCACCAGGTGCACCGCCTCGCTCGCCGGCATTTCCACGTCCCCCCACGCTCAACTGCATGCCATCCTGAACACCAGCGGGAATATCAATGTTCACCGTTTCTTCGCCGTAGACCCGGCCTTCCCCTTTGCAAACATTGCATTTTGCCGTCACAACCGTTCCTTCACCATTGCAAGTCGGACAGGTCGTAACAGTTTGCATCTGGCCGAGAAAAGTATTGCTTACCCTGCGCACTTGACCACTGCCGCCGCATGTATTGCACGTTTGAACGCTTCCCTTATCTTTTGCGCCGCTGCCGCTGCACGTTGCACAGGTCACATATTTTTTTACCTTGATATTTTTTGAAACGCCCTTGGCAATTTCTTCGTAGTTCAATTTAATTTTAACGCGCAAATTGCTCCCACGAACGCCACGCGTCCTTCCGCTCGTGCGCCCTCTTCCACCACCGCCAAAAAAACTACCGAAAATGTCCTCCCCAAAAATATCACCAAACTGGCTGAAAATATCCTCTGTACTCCCAAAACCAGTCCGACCATTATTATTCAATCCGGCGTGACCGTACCTGTCGTATTGCGCTCTTTTGTCCGCATCACTCAGCACTTCGTATGCTTCGGCGGCTTCTTTAAACTTTTCTTCTGCTGATTTATCTCCGGGGTTACGGTCGGGATGAAATTGCATAGCCACCTTGCGATAAGATTTCTTGATCTCATCAGCAGATGAATTTTTTCCTACTCCAAGGACTTCGTAATAATCTCTTTTCATTAATTATTTATTTGCCTACCACAACTTTTGCGTGACGGATTATTTTATCGTTCAAATAATAGCCTTTCTGAATATCGTCGACAACTTTGCCTTTTAATTCATCTGACGGAGCAGGAATTTCAGTGATTGCATCATGCTTTTCGACATCAAAATCTGTGTTGATGCTGTCCATAGCCCTCAACCCTTTATTTTGTAATGTTGTTCTCAGTTTATTAAAAACCAATTGCACGCCTTCCTTTATCTGCGCAATATCGTCACTGTTTTGCATTTGCTTTTCCGCGCGGTCGGCGTCATCAACCGTATCCAGCAGCGAGGTTACTATTTCTCTGCCTGCAGTCTGAATTAAATCAATTCTCTCTCTGGCGGTTCTTTTCTTAAAATTATCAAATTCGGCGACAAGCCTCAGGTATTTGTCTTTTTGCTGCTGGACTTCTTCTTTAAGTTTGTCTATTTCACTTTCTTCATCCACGTCATCGCTCAGATAGTTGGTACCTGCAAGGTTTTCATCAGTATTGATGTCAACCATCCCCTCCCTTTGATTTTCCGGACTTTTAGAAAACGGTTCACCTGAATTTTTAGCATTTTTTTCCTTCATAATATAACAAATTGGCGCAAAGATAATATTGTCAATAATTTTGCCAAGAGTAAAGTAAGGACAAAATGTCTTATGAACTTAATAAATTGTCCATCAATCATTTTTCTTATGTCTTGACTGGTGCAATGGCTAATTTCGTGCTATGGCAAACCTATTTCTTAATAAGAAGATCAGCAGCAGGATTCAAAATGGGCATCCCTGGATCTATTCGAACGAAATAAATAAGATGGATGGGAACACAAATCCCGGGGATATCGTATCTGTCTTTACAAGCGATAAAAAATTTATCGGCAAAGGGTACATCAATCAAAAATCGCAAATTACCGTTCGCCTGCTTACGCGCGAAAAAGATGAATATATAAACGATGAATTCTTCTTCAAAAAAATTTCCGAAGCGTGGAATTACAGAAAGAAAAACGGTTACGAAGAAAATTGCAGGCTTGTTTTCGGAGAAGCTGATTTTTTGCCAGGTCTGATTATTGATAAGTTCAATGATTATTTTGTGATCCAAACTATTTCTGCCGGAATTGATCTGTGGAAACCCGCCATAGTAAAAGCTTTGGAGCTGATCTTTTCTCCTAAGGGGATTTATGAACGCAATGATGTCCCTGTTCGTGAACTTGAAGGACTATCACTGCAAAAGGGATTTTTATCTGCTCCTTTTGACACAACTATTGTCATCAATGAAAATGGGCTGCAATTTTATATTGACATTGAAAACGGTCAAAAGACGGGATATTTTTTAGACCAGCATGGAAATCGCAGATCCATTCAACACATTGCAAAAGGTGCGGAGGTCCTTGGCGTTTTTTGTTATAGTGGATCATTCGAGATTCATGCTGCGCATTATGGCGCTAAAAGTGTTTTGGGAATTGATATTTCAGAAAGCGCCGTTCAACTTTCAACAAAAAATGCCGCATTGAATGGTCTGCATAATATTTGCAAATTCCAGACAGGAAACGCTTTCGATATCTTAAAATCATGGTCAAAAGAAAAAAGAGAATACGATGTTGTAATGCTCGACCCGCCTGCGTTCACCAAAAGCCGCGAAACAGTTCCACAGGCAGTTAAAGGTTATAAGGAGATTAATTTGCGCGGAATTAAATTGGTGCGAAAAGGGGGATACCTGGTCACTTCATCTTGCTCCAATTTAATTGAACCGGATTTATTTTTACGAATCATTGATGAAGCGGCTAAAGATGCAAAAAGAAAATTAAGACAGGTAACATTTCAAACACAAGGAGCTGATCATCCCATCATACATGGAATCGAAAACACGAATTATCTTAAATTTTTAATAGTAGAAGTGTTGTAAAAGAAATTATTTAACAACCATAAATTTTCCGGATTCAATAATTCTTCCGCTCTGATCTTTCAGTTGATAAATATAGATTCCGCGGAAAAAATTGGAGAGGTCTATCACTGTTTTAGCAGAGACATTATCCGTTTCATACATTTTTTTACCCGGAAAATTGAAGACTTGAAAGGAGTATGTTTTATTATCCTCGGGTTCTTTTTTGAATTCGAAGGTAATTAAAGACGTGGCGGGGTTAGGATAAAATTTAACAACCTTGATCTCAGTATTTTGATCCTGAGAGGAGGAAGATTTATCCTGACTTTTCACCTGGCCGGTTACCAATAAAGCGATAAACAGTATGTAAAAAATTCTCATAGTGGATATGCTTTCATTTCATAATCAACTAATATACAATTTCTTTGGTAAAGATACAAACTTTTTCTATCAATAAATGCATGCAAAGCCTGCTTTGAGCTTAACATTTTGAATGTAAAACGATTATTTTGCCATCGCAGTATATTTTAATGTAAGTCTTACTCCAATTTACAAAAAAGAGCACTGGGCATTTTTAAACAATTGCCCTGCACTTTGCTGGTCTCCCAGGCTATCTATATTTTTATCAGACCACCTTCATCTTGTGACACTATTTTGGTAGTATATGGTGAACCCTGCTTCAGGATATGCATCGACTAATCTCTTTATATGCCCGCCAAGACGTTTTGTTGTTTGGGTCAGAGCTGATTCAATTTTGAAAATTCGCAATTCCTGAGGAAAAGCAAGAATGCATGTTTGCCGTGACTGGACTCAGAAATGGGGACAAAGCATTTTAAATTTTGAACTGTTGGCTCTATCCAGAAACCCCACGTAAGAAATGGACAGTTCAACACCGCCCCTGCCTTCGCTGACTGTTCTCAATTGAGAAACATTTACGTCGTAGCTAAGGGCGATGGCAAGGTTATTCATTTCTAATTTTATAACGGGTATCAGTGCATCGCCCCAGCGCAGATAAGTTCCCACGTTTAAAATATACGGAGCAGGATCTCCTCCTACTAATTTATAAGAATACATGACCCCGCCGATTGTTTCTGTGAAAGTCCCCTGCTTGGAATAATCCGCCTGAATGGTAAAGTAAGAATCATCATCAAGATTTAATTTTATCCCTCCTGAAAAAACATATTTCGGATCGAGCTCAGATGCATCCTGGTAAAAAGAGTTTTTAGGCCGATTAAAATGATGATAAGCTGCTCCGAAGTACATGCTGTTTACCTGGTCTTCCCCAAAAGTTGTATTAAAGCTCATTCCAAAACTTCCATCGAAATATTTAATGTTGGGAGTTGGAAATGTTTCACCATCAGCCAAGCTGGGATTAAACGCCATACCGTCAAACTGGTTATTGGTGGTTATTTTTGATCGATCTATTGTTTTTTCGACAAGTCCCCCCATAAATCCCATTGACAAATACATAGATTTTTGATCGCTGAGTGATTTGTGATAATTCAAAGCAGGAAGAAATTCGGATGTGGTTAATGCAACGGTTCCTGCCTGGTCATATAATATCTCCATTGCGGTTGTAATAAAATCATTACCGCTTCCAATCGGCATTTTATATTCTGCATTAAAAGAACCTGTGCGATACCCGTCTGTAACACTATTCCATTGATCACGATACACTCCCTGAACTCTGTAATCACCTGTAAAAATTCCGGCAAGAGAGGGATTACGCAATAATGGTGCTTCAAAAAATTGTGAGAAATGAAGATCCTGCGTAAAGCAGGGCCCAGCAATTCCAAGTATCGCAAAATACAATACGAATTTTATACTTTTTATGACGCTGATCCATTTCATGAAACCAAATTCATTACATAATTTATTTTATCTTATCAAAGCAACATTGCCATGATAAGGTACAATCTGCGAATTGTTGCAAATAACTTCAATCGTATAAACATACACGTCAACCGGCGCTGGTTTTCCGTTAATTGTTCCATCCCAACCTACTGACGGGTCATTGGCAGGAAAATCTTTTTTCTCAAAAACTACTTGTCCCCAACGGTTAAAAATTAACATGGATTGAATGCGGCTCAAGCCTGTTCCCCTGACATAAAACACATCATTCATACCATCTCCGTTCGGAGAAAATGTATTGGGCACAAATAAATTATTATTGCCGCATAAAACGATTATGGTGATGCTGTCTGATGCAGTACAACCTCCGTTATTTGTTACGCTTACAATATAAGTGGTCGTAAGGATCGGAGTGGCTACTGGCGTTAAACAGGTTGTACAACTTAATCCTGCCGGGGGCGACCAAACAATTGCATTTATATCGGAAGAACCGCTTGCATTAATTTGATATGATGCACCGGGTATTATGGTCACATTCGGACCTGCGTTTATCGTCGGGTAGTTGAACACATTGATTTTTACTGATTGAGTATCTGCAAAACACGATTTATAATCGGTACCGATAACCTGATAGATCGTAGTGGTATCAGGGCTCGCAATCGGATCGCTGCTGTTTGGATTGCTTAAACCTGCTGCCGGCGTCCATAAATATGAAGTTTCGCCACTGGCTTTTAATTGAACAGATTGCCCGACACAAATAGAATCTGCAGCCGAAACTATGGTAACATTTTGCGGCTGAATTACATTTACGACAACCGTGTCCGATTTTGTACAACCAAACGTTGTGTATCCGTTAAGTATATACGCAGTTGTAGTATCAGGTGTGGCGATCGGGTTTTGACAATTATGGCAACTTAAGGTGTTGTCGGGCGAAACCCAGGTATAATTATCAGCGCCACTCCCTTGCAACGTGACACTTCCGCCGACGCAAACGGCAGTATCAATTCCTGCATTGGTTGATGGCAGCGGATAAACAGGAAAATATTTTTTGCTGGTATCAGTGCATCCCGTACTGTTGGTAACCACCAGTTGTACGCTGTCTGATCCTGCATTCGGATACAATTGTGTGGGCGGCATCTGACCGGTAGCGACATTTCCATTGTAAAAATTCCACGACCAGGTCAATGCAGAAGTATCGGGTACTACAACTACTCCTTGGAAAGTCTGTGAAGCAGGCTGACATAAAGTGTAATTAACATTTCCAATATCAATTGACGGGTTTGCAACAATTTTTATGAGGTCAGGTTTTACAATGGAATCAATACATCCTGTGGGTGTAGTTGTATATAGCTTTATGGTATAAGATCCTGGCGCAGCAAAAAAATGCGTTGGGTTTTGGCTAGCCGAAGTTACCCCGTCTCCAAAATCCCATAAATAATTTGTAATGGGAAAAATTGATTTGGTCGAATCGCTGAACGTAACTGAACCACTATTACAAAAAACTGAGTTGTTGTATCCGAATTCGGGATGGCTTCCAGCAACCACAATCGTGTCAGTCCCCAATACCGGAACCGCGCAGCCAGTAGCATCCGTCAATATGACCACAGGAACATATTCTCCAACAGAATCGTAAGTATGCGAAGTAGTGGGAGTAAGCGTTTTCTGGGTTTGCCGATCTTTAAAATCCCAAACATATTTTACTACATTACTGGTTGCCACGTTAAAATTGACGGTGAGCTGATGGCATCCTTGCAAGGGAGAATAAGTTAACGCGCCGTATGGACCAAAAACCTGGATGGCGGGAGAAACTGCAGTATCCGTGCAACCTCCATGACTTGTTACAATCAGCGTATCGTAATAAATCCCCGGGACCGTATAAAAATGGATAGGATTTATTAAGGACGAAGTACCCCCATCGCCAAAATTCCATTTAACCGTTTGATAGTAACTTCCCGTGAAAGTAAATGTATCAATTAACGGCGGACAATTGGCCAGGGTCGCTGAAAGGTTAAAAGATGCATGGGGGATGTCAACAATAATATTGTGGGTGACCATATCGATGCAACCATATTGATCAGTTACAGTGAGGGAAACGGCATAATTGCCAATAGCATAATTATGGGCGGGTGGATTAATTGCAGTTGAATTTGTTCCATCGCCAAAATCCCAGGCGTAGGTAAGTCCGTATCCTGATGAATTATTTATGAAGGTAATCGGGGATCCCGGGCATGTCATTGAATCAGCTTCAGAGAAAATGGCACGGGGATAGGATATTGCAATCAGGTTTGGTTTTGTAGCAGTCCCTGCACAACCTCCGGCATCTGTTGCAGTCAGTGTTACGGAATAAATTCCCTGACCGGTATAATTGTGTGTAAATGGGGGTGCACTATAGGTTTGCACCGGAGAGCCATCTCCATAATCCCAAACCCATTTTACAATGGGGTTGGATGCATCGGTAGAAAGATCTGCAAATATCGCGGCTAAGGACGTACAGCCGCCCGGTGCATTGGCTGAAAACTGCACCACGGGGCCATTTACCTGAATCTGTTGGGAAGAAGAATCAATACAACCATTATTATTTAAAAGAATCAAAGTAACCGTATATGTCCCCGGGACGGTATAAGCTAAATGTGTTGATTGAAAATGAGCGCCGACGCTCGGCGGATCTGCCGGCGTTCCATATTCCCAGGTATATTGGGCAACATTTGAATCAATAACATTAATTGTTGAAAAATAGACTTGCGAATTCACACAAATGGTGGAAGCGGAGGCACCAAAATTTGCCTTTTCAATCGAAGTGGTTACCACCAAAGTTTTGGTATCTGTGCAACCGGTAGCTGTATTGCTCACCGTTAGTGAAACCGCGTAACTGGGTTGCCCGGTTGTGAAAGTGTGGGTCACCGGTCCTGGAACATTTGAAGTAGTCCCATCCCCAAAATTCCACAACCAGGTATTGACGGTGCCAACGGAGATATCTGTAAAGGTGAATTGCAATCCTGACGCTGAACAGTTAGATGTGAATGTAAAATTGGCTTTGGGTCCATTAATTGTGATATAGTTATTTTTTATCAGCGTATCTCCGCATCCGTTGTTGTAAACTATTTCTTTTACGCTATAAACGCCGGCATTTGAATACGAGGTAGCAGGATTGGTATTGGTAGACGTTGAACCGTCGCCAAAATCCCAGAACCATTGCGTTACCCCACCAGTAGACTGATCAGTAAAAGTTATTGTCTGATCAACGCATTGTGTGGTGGGTGAGGCCGTAAAACCTGCTGTGGGTTTGATCGTTCCGACCTTGACGGTGTCGGAGGTCGAGGCTGAACAGCCTCCCACACCGGTTAAAGTAAGCGTCAATACATACGTTCCGGCGGCGTATACGTGCGGGGGCGGCGAGGCAGCTGTAGAAGTTGTTCCATCGCCATAATCCCACAAGTAGCCTGTTACTCCGCCTGCAAGGGAATCTTTTATAATTGGCGCAAGCGAAAAGGGTGCGCAGCCAAATAATGGTAAATTGGTTATTTGAACAGAGGGCTGAACGATCTGTATATAAGATGTTTTTGCTACGGTACCGGAACATCCGGTAGAATTGGAAACAGTCAATGTCACCGTATAGCTTCCGTAGCTGCTATATGTATGCGATGGATTTTGGACCGAGGATGAATTGCCATCACCAAAATTCCATGACCACAAGGTAGCGTTGGACGAAAGATCAGTAAAATTTACGGTCAGGCTATTTGAGCAGGAAACCGTGTCATCCGCTTTAAAATTGGCAACCGGCGGGGCAAGCACAATTATTGGCTTTGAAACAGAATCATTACAGCCACCAAATACATTAACCAGTTTAACTACGTAAGTATTTGCAGTTGTGAATGTATGGGCAACATTTTGACCTGATGCCGTTGTTCCGTCGCCAAAATCCCAATTCGCAACCGACGGCGGTGGCGTGGAAGTGTTTTGAAAAGATACAGCATTGCCTATACAGGCACTGTCAGGACCAGTAAATGATGACTGAACACTTCCCCCGGCGGCTACAATATTTTGTGTATCCCTGGCTGTACATCCGCTGCTGCTGCTGACCGTCAATATTGCCGGGAATGTACCTGCAGCAGTATATGTGTCCGAGGCTGTCGCAACATTTCCGGCTGTATTCCCATCGCCAAAACTCCAGGAATAGGTTAATGTTCCCGGACCCGTTGAGGTACTATTGAAATTAATGGTTATAGGCACTTTGCACCCCGAAGAAGAAGCAGTTGTAAAATTGGCAGTCACCCCGTTATTTATAATGATTTTCAAAGGGTTTTTCAACGTACTGGAACAACCATTACTGCTTGTCACTTCAAGGGAAACCGGGAAACCAACCGGGTTGGCAGCTGTGTACACATGCGAGGGGTTTTGCTGGGTCGAAGTATTCCCATCCCCAAAATCCCAGTTCCAGCTGGTTATGGTACCGCTGCTTACTGTTGAAAGGTCTTTAAAATTTTCAGACAGGGGAAAGCAGCTGGTTCCCGAAAGATCGCTCGCAGTTGCATTGACAACAGGAGAAGGATTGACCGTAATTGTTTTGGATGTGGCAGGACCCCCATTTATAGATAAAGTTACTGTGTAAGTACCCGGGTTCAGGTATGCCTGTATAGTCGGATTTTGCTGGGTTGAGGTGTTTCCATTCCCAAAATTCCAATTCCAGCTTGTAGCGCCGGTTGAGCCATCTGTAAATGTTACCGTAAACGGGCTGCATCCGGAGGTAGCCGTTGCATTAATAACCGCAGTTTGTGCATAAGCCACACAAGTCAGCAAAAGCCCAAAACAAAAAGCAAGTAGTTTTCTAGTCAACGGATAAGAAATTAAATGGGTTATCCGAATTGTGTTTTAAATTATTTTTTCAGGCTGATAGACTTATGGTTAGCATGCTTATTCATAACTCATGTTTACTCTGAAATCTAAAGCTCTATTCAACGCACTATAAATAGTAAAAATTGCCTCGCTAACGACCAATAAAATTATATTCTACGTTTCTACGTATGGTTTACGGCAGAGGTTGTTGGAAGACGGTAAAAACTTAGATGAAATTACAATTTTAAGTTGGGTGAAATAAAAAAAATTGCCTAAAAAAGGTTTCTAAAAGATGGTGGACAATGCTATTGTTTGAGCAATACAAGAAATTCCGCATCATTGCCAATCATCGTGTTTGCCACGACAGAAGTGGGGCTGCTGTCTGTTATTTTCCACAAGCTATTCAATTTGTCCAGCGGACTTGCCGCGCCTGGAAAATTCGAGTTTATTGTTTCATTATCAACATTCCCTACCCAGGTTCCGGTCGCGACTGTTGTGCTGTCTTTAATGGCAAGCACCGCTCCATTGGCCGTGAACTGAAAGGTGTACCCCGCAAATATCGCCGCGATGCTGGTGTCATTTTGATTGTAAGTTTGTACATACCACACACCGCTTGTCATTATTTTAATGACGGCGTTTTCTTCTTGTTGCTGAATAAGCTTTTTGCAGGAAAAGAATATTGGAATCAGCATAAAGGGTAAAAATCGCTTCATAATGGCTTATAAGATATAAATATTTTTGTATTTATCAAACAGGTATTCTAAAAAGTATTTTATATCCAATGGTTCTCCGCCAATTACAGCAAATAATTCCTCGCTCGTGTACATTCTTCCGTATTGAAAAATATGTTTACGCAAATAGTCAAGCAGTGGATTGGTATCGCCTTTGCCAATTGCCTGTTCAATTGCGGGGTTTTGTTTTATCGCCTTACCATATAATTGAGCGGCATAAAAACTTCCTAAACTGTAGGTAGGGAAATATCCAAAACTGCCATGGCTCCAATGAATATCCTGCAAGCATCCTCTTTTATCATCTGGCACTTTGAGATCAAGATATTTTTCATAATGTTCATTCCAATACGCGGGAATATCATGGGCACCTATTGTTCCTTCGATCAATAATTTTTCTATTTCATAACGGATCATTACATGAAAATGATATGTCAGCTCATCTGCTTCGGTGCGTATCAACGAAGGCTCCACTTTATTGATCGCTTTATAAAATTGCTGTAATGATACTTCTGCCAGTTGATCCGGAAATGTATCTTGAAGTTCTTTGTAATGGTAATTCCAAAATGTTTTGCCCCTGCCAACACAATTTTCCCAAAGGCGTGACTGGGACTCATGAATACCCAGGGATGTATATTCACCCAAGGGCAAGCCATATTCGGTTTCCGGAAGTCCCTGCTCGTACAAAGCATGCCCCGATTCATGAATGCAACTCCACAGCATGCCGGCGAAATTATGTTCGTCAATCCTCGTGGTGATGCGAACATCATTATTATTAAAACTGGTGGTAAAGGGATGTTCCGAAATATCCTGCCGTCCTGCTTTAAAATCAAACCCCAATTGTCCAATTATTTTTATTCCAAAGTCCCATTGTTGCTGTTTTGGGAAGTATTGATGCAAGCATGAATCGTCAATTTGCGGCTTGGAATTTATTTGATCAAACAATTTTTTTAACGGATATAATATTTCTGTAAATATTTTGTCGAGCAGTTTTACGGTACATCCTTTTTCAAACTCATTCAATAACGCGTTATACGGGTGGTTTTCAAACCCCAATAGATACGCTTCTTCTTTTTTCAACTGCAACAAACCGTTAAGATCTTTTTCAAAAGCAGAAAATGCGTTTTGTCTTCTTGCATCAATCCAGGCATGAAAACTTTTTGAAACGGTTTCGCTCATTTTCTTTACAAAATCTGAAGTAAATTTCTTTTGTTTAATATAATCTTCGTTACTCAACTCAACATTTCTTTTTTCTTTCTGAGATAGATTATTCCGCGAATTCAATTCTTGTAAAATATTTCCAAAATACTCGCTGGTAAATAATTGATGAGCCAGTTCTGAAAGCGTAGCTGTTTGCTGGGCACGAAATGATGCACCTTTGGAAGGCAAATACGTTTCCTGGTCCCATTGCAGGATATTAAGCGCATTTTTTACGTCGGCGATTTTGCGAATCTGATGTTTATACTCATTATATAATTCTTCAGAAGATTTTGCAGATATCATATTAACAATTTTTTTCGCCGGTAATTTTTAAAACATTCCGAAATTAATTGCATTTTCAATTCTTTTATTGAGATAATTGACTTTTGCATTAATTTGAGCCCCATGAGCTGTAAAATTTTCACCTTTGGTTTAGTGTTTTTATTTCCCGCGATTTTGTGCGCACAAAAATTAGATTCGATGATCTCTGTCTATGCCAGCAATTATCAACAGGAAAAAGTGTACGTTCAAATCGACAAAAATCTCTATAATCCGGGAGAAACAATCTGGTTCAAAGCTTATGTATTTTCAGGAAATCTCCCGTCAACAACAAGTAAAAATTTTTATGCCGAATTGTCCGATGACAACGGCAATCTATTGCAAAGAAAAATTGCTCCTTTGTACGAGTCCACTGCTGCTGGCAATTTTGATATTCCAGCCAATATCAAATCCAATCATTTGCATTTTCGGGCTTATACAGTTTGGATGATGAATTTTGATACGGCGTTCCTGTACGATAAAGATATCCGAATCATCAACAAAAACAGTGATTCGTCTAAAAATACCGAAACGGTTCAAAAAAGATACCTGCAGTTTTTTCCGGAAGGCGGAGATATGATCGCCGGACTTGAAAATAATATTGCATTCAAGGCAGTTGATCAATACGGCAAACCAATTGCCATAAAAGGAATACTTCAAGACGCTTCGGGAAAAACCATTGCCGATTTTAATTCAGTGCATGATGGCATGGGGAAACTTTTGTTATCGCCTGATAAAACCGATGCCTTTACTGCTGTATGGAATGATGACCTGGGAACCGAACATAAAACCGAATTGCCTGCCGTAAAAAGTTCTGGCGTTGTGATGAGGGTTTTGCCTGCAAATAAAAAAGTTTTTTTCTCTATTTCAAGATCATCGGCGGATTCGCAGCAATACAGTCATCTCAGCATTATTGCGTGCATGCACCAGTTTGTTGTTTATAAAGCCAAAATTAACCTGGAAGAAAATTTTATGAGTGGCGGAGCAATACCTACCGATCAGTTGCCCTCGGGCGTTTTACAAATCACCGTATTTAACAGCGACGAAATGCCGGTTGCAGAACGCGTTGTTTTCGTAAATAATCACGATTACGAATTAATTCCCGGAATAATCAATACCGCAAAAAGTCTGGTGAGACGAGGAAGAAACGAGATTGCGATTGCCATTCCCGATACGTTGCAGGCCAATTTTTCGATTGCCATTACTGATGCAATGGCAGATGGCGAAAAACCAAACGAAGACAATATCATTTCCAGGTTATTATTAACAGGCGATATCAAAGGTGAGGTAAACGATCCTTATTATTATTTTGCAAATTCTTCTGACAGCTTGATGGGCAGGTTGGATCTGGTAATGCTCACTCACGGCTGGCGGAGATTTAAATGGAGTGACCTGGCAAAAGGCAAGGAACCGGTGTTAAAATATCACGATCAGGATTATATTTCGGCCAATGCAGAAGTGTTCGGAATAAATGCCTCGCAGATTGCGCACAATGAAGCAATGAATTTGATTATTAAAAGAAAAGATTCCAGCACCCAAATGCTGCAGGTTCCCCGCTTGACAGGAACCAAATTCGGCGTCAGCGGTCTGGTGTTTTATGATACGGCTACTGCCTATTACCAGTTTAATGTCAGTCACACGCTTTCTACCCAAGCTGCAATCGTTTTTTCAAACGGTTTATATGGCGGAGTAAGAAAAATAAAACCAAATCCGTATCCATTTAATGCATGGACGCTTGATGATTCGGCCTCTTTAAAGAGAAACAGATTTATCGAAGACGCAGTAGCCAACAATGATGCAGATCAAAAAATAAAAACCCTGGCAACAGTAACCATTAAGGCCCGGGAAAAATCTCCGTCTCAAAAATTAGATGAAACTTATTCCAGTGGCTTATTTAGCGGCGGCGATGCTTATATTTTTAATGTTATGGACGATAAAGCGGGTGTAGGTTTTCCGGATATATTAACCTACCTGCAGGGAAAAGTCCCCGGACTGATCATTTCTATGAATGGAAACGGTCAAGCGACCCTTAGCTGGCGAGGTGGAAAACCATCCGTATTTCTAAATGAAATGCAGATTGACATATCGCAAATCCAAAATACACCTGTTGCAGATATTGCAATGGTAAAAGTTTTCAGACCAGGAGGCGCAAATTCAATATTAGGAGGTGGAGGCAGCGGCGCAATAGCAGTTTATACAAAAAAAGGCGGTGAAGGATCTGCCGGCAATGTCGACTTTAAAGGTTTGGAAAAAGCAAGATTAATAGGTTATTCGGCAGTGAAAGAATTTTATTCTCCGGATTATGCAAACAACCCCGACGCCAATCCGGGAGCTGATGTACGCACGACTTTGTATTGGAATCCCTACATTCTTGCTGATAAATCAAACAAAAGGGCCACTATCCAATTTTACAATAATGATATTTCTAAAAGAGTAAGAATAGTTATTGAAGGCGTTAACCAGGAAGGGAAACTGGCACATGTTGAAAAAATTCTTGAATAAACGATGACCTGAAAATTAGAAAATGGAATGAGGATGAAGTCGCATTCATGAATTTCACCATCATTTCAAGAAAGGTATTACCGGCCGCTATGTCTATGGGAAAAGATCAAATCTTATCTCCATTCATTCATTTTTTACTTATTCTCCGTTTTTCAATCTCATATTCACCGGATCCCAGTAAATTATTTTTTTCTCAAAATAACTTTCGTTGGCTGCGAGGCATGGAGCTGCAGCACGAAATCCAAAAATCGGATCTTCAACAACTGCTTTTCCAGTACGCACACCTTCAAAGAAATTGGTAAAGTGATCCAGATGCTCGTCCGAACCTTCGGGCATTTTATAATTGGTTGGTGCAGCATTATTTTCCTTTTTATCTTCTTCAGAATATTTTGCATTGTATTCTTTCATCAATTCATCCTGCATCGCTTTCGGATAGGTGTCAAATGCATCCCATCCGCCGATGCCATGCGCCTTAGCCATTTTATGATGATGAATGGCAAAACCTCCGTACCCCATATCCAGCACGCCTTCCGAGCCAATGAATTTTACGGTGCTGGTTTCGCCCTGTCCGCTTATAAAATTTACGCGAAGCATTACCTGGAAAGAAGGATGCTCGGTGGTTTCGGGATAATGCATGATGCCAGTCATTACGTCAGGAACATCACGGCCATCTTTCCAATAGCATAATTGCCCGGACGCAAATATTTTTTCCGGGCCCTTCGAATCTGTAATAACATGAATACCGGATAATAAATGCACAAAGAGATCTCCGGCGACACCCGTTCCAAAATCACGATAATTCCTCCACCAAAAAAATTTCTTTGCATCATAAGGTATTTTTTGCATGCCGGCGATATACCTGTCCCAATCAACAGTTGCTGGCGAACCATCAGTTGGCATGGTATATTCCCAAGCGCCCAGCGCATCCTGCCTGTCAAAGTTCGCTTCTATGCAGCTCAGTTGTCCTATTTCTCCTGATTTGAATAATTCCCGCGCTTTCCAATAAGCCTGGCTGCTCACCCGTTGACTGCCAACCTGCATCGTTTTTTTTGTACGTTGCCAGGTTTCAATCACTTCATGTCCCTGACTTATTTTGTGTACCATCGGCTTTTCACAATATACGGACTTGCCTTTGTTCATCGCATCAATGGAAATGCGCGAATGCCATAAATCCGCAGTGGCAATAATCACCGCATCAATATCTTTTCTTTCTAAAATCTCGCGATAATCCTGGGTTGTGAAAATATCTTTCCCATAAAGTTCTTTGGCTCTTGTCAGTCTTCCTGTATAAATATCACAGGCAGCAACCATTTGAACGCCTGGAACTTTGAGCGCTGTGGAAATATCGTTATTACCCATTATCCCCATTCCAATAACAGCCACATTAATTTTATCGTTTGCTGTTATTTTCTTCTGATACTGAATAAACTTTTTTTCCATTGCTTCCTTTTCTGCCAACAAAGAAAATGAACCTGTGGATAGCAATAGACTTGTTCCGCCAAGCTGCTGCAAAAATTTTCTTCGTGAAGAATTATTTTTTGACATGATAAAACAGTTATGAATTTAGATTTATAAATTACGATTTGGGGGCTCGGATTTCCGTATGATTTGAATTGTTCAGATGTTATCAATGTGTCATTTTCAAATATTGCTTTTTTGTTTCCGGATTTAAGAATACCATTAAGCGTTGTTGCATCGCAGCCGATGGCACCCGACACAATTCTCTATACCCGCTGTCTGCCGTATACGGCATCATTGAATGCCGGATTTCCCATTTCAGCCAGTCATATTGATAAATCAATTTTACTAATTTAGTTTCGCCACCTCATTCTTATAATATTGAATGGTGTGTTTCACATCCGGTACACTGTTTAACCAGTTGCTTTCCTGTTCAATGGAAAGCATTCCATTAAAATTCTGACGCTTTAATTCAGCAAAAATTGCAGGAAAATTATTTACACCATAGCCAACCGCGGTGTCAGCTGCATCAACCTGCCCAAACACTTTAATATCTTTTAAATGAACACCAAAAACATGACCTGCTAACTTTTTTAAGCAATCAACCGGGTTCAAACCATTTCTTGCCCAATGACCAACGTCAGCGCATGAACCTATATTGGGATGCCCTGCAGTAGCGGCAAGCACTGAATCGGGACTCCAATAAACATTTGGCTTTGGATGATCGTGAATAGCGACTTTAATTCCGTAAATACCGGCAAGACTATCAACAGAACCCCACTGATTTTTCAAAGGCTCTGCAGTAATATAATTCAGGCCGAATTCCTTGGCGAGGTCAAAGTATTTTTTCCATTCATCAATAGTTTGCGGAGTAATAACACCCATGGCAACAATGCTGATGCCTTTTGATTGCAAAATCTGCTTCAGTTTTGCCTTGTCGTCTGCAGACATGTCAATGCCAAATCCACCTTTCATTCCGCCGCCAAGTTGCTGTCCCGGAAACACTTCGACATATTTTGCGCCGGCACTGTCAACTTTGTCGAGGGCAGTTACAAAAGGAAAATGATTGAAAGTCCACATTTGTACACCAATCTTCCAATTCTTGGTTACGTCGGCGGAATCCGTTTTGGCATCACTGGTTTGCTGGGGGGATTGATCATGGCATTTTGTAAAGCATATAATTGCTAAAGCAGCAAATAAAAATAAATGAGCTTGTTTTTTCATGTTGCAATTTTTTCAGATTTAAAAAGAGCGCTGAAGTTAAGGATTATTCAATCACTTTTTTTGCACTTTTTTACCGACTATTGATATAACTGAGTTATTTCTTCTGATTACCTTTGCGAATATTATTACCGATGAAATCACTTTTTTCATTTCTTTTTTTAAGCCTGGTCATATACCATCTTTCCTTTTCTCAATCAGCCAGAGAAGACATTTACACCAACGTTGTACTTTATCAAAAGCGAACGGAATTGGAAAAGGACCTTCGCGAAAGAATTATTGCCAAAACTTTTTCAGGCCCGTTGGACAGTAATACAGAATACAAATATGAAACAGCCTGCGAAGCCATTTCACAATTTCAATTCGCTTCACAGGAAGTGGAACAGGGATTCGCAAATTTATTTGAGCGTTACGATTCTCTTGATTACGAAACAAAAAAATCATTTATTGAGGCAGTGTATGCGGTTCATCCGAAAAAATATATTGCAGATATTCAAAAGATTTTGGACAAGGAAACCAATCCAAAATTATTTGCTATGTGCGCCGTCTATTTATTTCGATCAGATCCTTCCATAAGTAACAGCAACCACCTGAAAATAAATCTCGTTGAGGAATTTCCTGGTTATGATAGCGTCAATATTTTACAGGAGCTGGTGAATTATCTCAGTTATCATCTTCAGCAAATTCGCCACTCCACCCCCGACATTGTCCAATTATTCAAATACCAAAAAAAAACCGGGCAAAAAACCATTTATTCTTTTCAAAGATGGAACCGCGATTATCCCGGCATTGCCGTTGTGCAAAATGCAAATGGAAGATTTGCCAGGGATGCCGATGGGAGATTGTTAATCTTCCAACAGCTTGCCCGCTCGGGATCTGACCTTCCTTATTTTATTACCAATGGCAGCACGCCACAAGGAGTTTATAGCATACAGGGAACCGAAATATCTCACAATAATTTTATCGGACCCACCCCCAACATTCAACTCATTATTCCATTTGAAGATAAATGGGAAAAATATTTTCATGAAGATGCTTGGAATACGACAAACGATTCTTTACAAATGTATTTACATTTGTTGCCGACGACCTGGAGAAATTACCTGCCGATGATGGAAGTATGGAATGCGGGAAAAATTGGGCGCACGGAAATTATTGCTCACGGTACAACTATTGACCCAGAATATTTCAAAGACAAACCTTATTATCCCCTTACACCAACTGAGGGTTGTTTGTGCGCAAAAGAATTATGGAACATGACTACCGGGCATTTATTGCTGAGTGAACAATTTAATTTGGTTAGTGCATTTCAATCCACAACAGGCAATAAAGGATTGTTGTATGTTGTCAATGTTGATGATCAGCAGACCGCTATTACCCGGGACCAGGTTGAATCATGGGTAAGAAAATTCGAAAGGAAATAAAAAAGTCCCTGCGGCCTGTAAGCAGGTCTTTGGTCCGGAATACAAATCCTGGTAGGTATTACTGTAAGTCACATGAATCATTCAGATATCACCACCCGCATCCATTCCGAAAATATTATTTGCGCTGGCACAAACCTGCACTCTTCCTTTTTGAAAATCAATGAAATTGCCTGGAAAAAGCCTAAATGAAAATGTTAGGTATCCTCTTTTCAACAGGGTAAAATGCTGTTCCACCTAAACAGGGTTTCGGTGAAGAATAAAAAATCAAAAAATTTACGGGGGATACAATCTTTCGATAAGATATAAAAAATTCGAAGTTGCATTGCAAGTTCTGCAATCCTGCCAAAAAACACTGTTGTCCACCCGCCAGCTTGCTGAATAATACTAAAGAAGCCAGCCGATGCCGCAATGATTCCGGAATGATCGGAAATATTCATATTCGATTCTCATTCCTGTTTCCCGAAGCTTACCTGTTCGCGACAAATAATGTAAATAAACTTTCTTTTATGAAATATATATTCTTCATCAACCTTGTTTTTATTTTATTTGTATCGGGTTCATGTACAAAAAAAAATACGGTCCAGGTTCTAAATCCCGGACCCATTATTTCGAACAACGCTTCGGGCGTTGCGTTTGATACTATCCATGTCGTTCTGACAGCTTGGTACCAATTGCCGGATAATAAATACAGAAGCGTGCTTAGCCTGCCTACCCAACCGGACTACGATGCTTCAGCTGAAAATATACGGTTGTTTATTAATTATTTTGGACGGTATCAGGCAATCACTGATGATCCTGTCAATTATTTGGGGGGTAAGTTGTGGTTTGAAAATTATCCTGGAGAGAACGCTCTATTCTTCCAATATAAGGGCGGTATTTTGCCCTTTGATTCTCTTGCGGTCAGCGCAATAATTACGCTTCAGCAGCACTGATTTTAGTTTAGTGCGAAAAAGAAAATCTGTATGAATTAAAAAAATCCCGCCTTTTGCGGGATTTTTCGTTAAAAATCAGTCGTCTCAAAAAGGCAGATCATCGATCGGTTCAGTAATATCACTAGGCGCAGGAATGTTGCGTGTTGCCCCGGTTGTCGCATTTTGCGCTGCCGTTTCATTCGCGCCGCCTATGCCCGAATAGTCACCGCTTGTTTTGTTTCCAAGCAGCTGTACACTAAATACACGTAACGTAAGTGATGCACCCGTTGTTCCGTCGTTCTTTGGATAGGTCCGCACCTCAGGAGTTCCTTCAACATAAACCTGCGTTCCTTTTTTTAGATAAGGAGCAATGCCCGTGCGGTCTGTCCAATAAGCACAATCAACCCAAATGGTTTTGTCTTTTTGATTTCCCTGGGCATCTTTAAATTTTTCTGTGTGGGCCACATTGAAATTAATTACACTTTTCCCGTTCACCGTGTTTGTAACGCAATCTTTCCCGAGATTGCCGATTACCTGTAGTTTGATCATACTTTAAATTTTAGCTGCGTACTTAAATATTGTTTGAATAAGCAATTTAATGTTTTTATCATTCCAACAACATGACGCTTTTTGAAACTTTTTCACAATTTGTTATTTAAACTTGTATCAAAATCGAATGGCTTCTTTCTTTCCTTTCATGCACGATTGCAAAGTTTTTACCACAAAAATTAATCCTGTAAAAAGATCGGGATTTGACAGAACAACCTAATTCAGAAAAAAATCCTTATTTAATTTCAGCTTTTGTTTGCCTTCTGCAATGAAATCCGACAAACAATAGGTTAAACAGTGCCAATCAAATCTCCTTAATAATTATTCGAAATTTTTTCTCTTGTGGCAAAGAATGGTTTAAGTTCACTTATAAAACCGGAGCCTTTTTCTAAGGGCTCCTTTCCATTTTTTACCTTGAATGAGTTTATATTTTTAAGCGCTTTCTTTCTTGCCCTATATTTTTAGTAAATTTGCCATCCGAAAATTATTATCGATAATGAGCAGCAAAGGAAAAGTTCTGGTGGCGATGAGCGGTGGTATTGACAGCACCATCACAGCGCTCATGCTTAATGATGAAGGATATGAAGTCATTGGCATAACCATGAAAACCTGGGATTATGCAAGCTCCGGTTCATCCAAAAAGGAAACAGGCTGCTGCAACCTGGACAGTTTTAATGATGCAAGAATGGCTGCTGTACAACACGGATTTCCGCATTTTGTATTAGACATCCGTGAAGAATTCGGTGACTTTGTTATTGAAAATTTTGTTGAAGAATATATTGCGGGAAGAACGCCAAATCCATGTGTTATGTGCAATACACATATAAAGTGGCGAGCCTTGCTAAAGCGTGCAGATGTACTGGATTGCGAATTTATTGCTACCGGCCATTACGCCAATGTTCATCATCACGATAACGGAAGGTATTTCATCAGCAAAGGTATTGACGATTTAAAAGATCAGAGCTATGTGCTGTGGGGATTGCAGCAGGATGTGCTGGCAAGAACTATTTTTCCGCTGGGGAAATACCGGAAAACTGAAATAAGGGAATTGGCTAACAGCTATGGATATCCGGAATTAGCAAAAAAAAGTGAGAGTTACGAAATTTGTTTCGTTCCCGATAACGATTACCGGGGGTTCTTAAAAAACAAGGTACCCGGACTTGAAGAAAAAGTTGGCGGGGGAAACTTTGTTGACAAGAACGGAAAAATATTAGGTACACATAAAGGGTATCCCTTTTATACAATCGGTCAACGAAAAGGACTTGATATTACCTTTGGAAAACCTGTTTACGTGACAGAAATCAACCCACAGAACAACACCGTTGTCTTAGGAGGTGAAGAAGATCTGGGACAAAATGAAATGGTCGTCAGGGCTATTAATATGATGAAGTATGATCGCATCACCCCGGGCACGGAAGCAATCACGAGAATAAGATATAAAGACAAAGGCAGCCCGGGCAACTTATATCCACAGCATGACGTAATCCATGTACGGTTTTACGAAAATGTCAAAAGCATTGCGCCAGGACAAAGTGCAGTATTTTATGAGAATGAAGATGTTATCGGCGGCGGCATTATTCAACAGGGTCAATCTGCCTGATTTACAGCAATAAAACGCCTTTTTTTTCGTTTGTAAATGAACATTTTATATCATTCTACATTATCAATTCCTAATTGCATCGATGAAAAAATTTCACATTATATTTTTACTGGTGGCAGCGATATCTATTTTCAGTTGCAAAAAATCGGGCGATGTAAATTTTCAGTCTGCTCAGTTAACTGATTACTTGCAACTCGCTCCGGGCAAATATGTTATCTATCGCCTGGATTCTCTTGAATTCGTCAATTTTGGAACCCAAAGAACTACCGTAAGCTATCAGGCGATGGATGTTATTGATACATTAATTACCGACAACCTGGGCAGACCAACCTGGCGAGTAAATCGTTTCCTGAGTGATACTACCGGAACGGCACCCTGGTTACTTAATGAAACGTACATGATTACTGCAACGCGCAATGATGTTGAAGTGGTCGAAAATAATTTACGGTTTATAAAACTTGTATTGCCTATTCTGAATGGATTTAACTGGTCAGGCAATTCTTATATTGACACGGATAAAGACACTGTAATAACCAATGATCCCGACCTGAGTTATTTTGCCGGTTGGAATTATGTTTACGACAGTGTCGGCATGCCCTATAATACCCTTGGCGGAATAGTGAACAATGCGGTGATTGTCAATGAAACCAATCAATATTATGGTGACTCAACCAACGCCGCGACCATTAGCGGGGTTACATATAGCCAGGAAGTTTATGGAAAAGGAATCGGTCTGATTTATAAAAATCTTATTTATTGGGTATATCAGCCCCCTTATGTTCAGGATCCTGTTGCATCTTATTATGGTTATGGAATACAATTGAACATGATCAGCCATAATTGATATCAACCAAGACGATTAATTTACGGGTCGCATGAAAAAAAAATTATTTCTTTCCTTTATAATTTTTGGGGGTTTATCGGCAGAAGCACAATACTCGCGCTATATAGTCCAGTTCACAGATAAAAAAGGAACACCGTTTACCCTGGACAATCCATCGGAATACCTGTCGTCGCAATCAATGGCGAGGAGAATTAAACAACATATAATTATTGATTCTACCGATCTGCCCCTTACGCCTGCGTACGTTGACAGCATACTTTCCCAACCAGGAATCCAGTTTCTCAATTTGTCAAAATGGTTCAATCAAATATTAATAAAGATCACT
>DATGFZ010000510.1:0-11789 GCA_035308805.1 Puia sp.
TGCGCCTCAAGGATTTTTCTTCTTGTTGAAAGAGGAAGACCCGTCAGGTCTTTTCCATTCAGCCAGAGAATATCAAAAAGATAATAATAAAGTGCTCCATCTGTTTCACTCCGCCAGTTTTGGAGCGCGCCAAAATCAGAAATGCCATTGTCTTTTAATACGACAATCTCTCCATCCACCACGGCGGCTAAATCCCAGTTCGCTAACGACTGGGTGATGGGATAAAATTTCTCGTCGAAAGATTTCTTATTTCTGGACTTTATTTCTGCCTTACTATGTTGGATGAAACCGAGGGCCCGATAACCATCCCATTTTACTTCGAAGCACCATCCTGGTTCATCAAAAGGCTCGTCTACGAGCGTGGCTAGCATTGGTTTTAAGGCCCTGGGCAATTTTGTCTTTGGTGCATGATGAATAGCCTCGGATATCTCTGCAAGCTTATCTTTTCCGTGTCCTTTTTTGTTATTTTTTGACGGTGTTGAAGCGTGATGCTGCAGGGAAGCTTTTTTAACGTCCGCGCGTTTGTTCAGTTCGATCTCTTTTTTACTTTTTACCGCAGCCCTTTTTACCCGCTTTGCTCCATAAAAATTGTCGGTTGTTTTTTCTATTTGGACCAGGGTCTTATTTGAAATGACGGATTTGTCTTTTTTGGTGATGTCCGCTTGCGTGGAAAAGCTGTCTTTCAGTTTGAAAAACAGCCAGGCATTGTCTCCCCTCCCGGGAGCTTTAACAAGCGCGAATTCTCCTTTTAATTTATGTCCATGAAGCACAATTTTTAATTTGCCCGCATGCAACTGATGTCTTAATTCCTTGTCCTGCGATTTTTTATCCGGGCTTTGCAAATCTGCCGCCTGGTAAAAACCTTCATCCCACACCATCACCGTTCCAGCGCCGTAGCCGCTGGGGATGATGCCTTCAAAATTCCGGTAATCATACGGGTGGTCTTCCACCATCATCGCCAGGCGCTTGATGGCAGGATCAGTGGAGGGACCTTTAGGAATCGCCCAACTCTTTAACACCCCTGCCATTTCCAGCCGGAAATCATAATGTAAATGTGAGGCGTCGTGTTTCTGAATGACAAACCGCAATTTATTTTCCGACGACTTTCCTCCCCTGGGTTCGGGGCTTTCAGAAAAATTTCTTTTGCTTTTATATTTTCTCAGACCCACCGCGAAACATTTTGTTATGATTAAAAAATGGCAATGATGATGCCATGGAGACCGGCATCGGGGAAAGTCTTCCGTTTTTTATGACCACCTTGTTGTCAAGTTACAAAAAAGTCAGAAACCGGATATAGGTCCACCGCATTGTCGCTGCACTGTTTCGGGTCAATTGCCATAGCTAACGCCAATGGATAAATAATTTTTACTTTTTTCTTAACTCTTTTGATAAGGAAGAAGATCACCCGGCACTATTGCCAAAATGAATAAGGTGTTTGCTGCCCTATGTTAATATATGCCGACCAATAAGATGGATGTACTTATTTTTCCGCAACCATTACATATGGAACAAAGATTCAAAAATAATTTTGAGTAATGAATTGTTCAGTTGCAGAATATTTTACCCGAAATCTAAAGAAGAGATGATGTACCCGCGTTGTAAGAAATATGGCATGTTTCTGCAGGTGAAATTGTATAACAAAATTTTTTTTATGGGAACCAATCAACAACATGCGACAGTGAGTGACAGCAGACTGGAAGAATTTTTTACCGATGAGCTCAAAGATATATATTGGGCTGAAAAACATTTGGTAGAAACCCTTCCAAAAATGAAAGAAGCATCCAGTTCTTTTCAACTGAAAAATGCTATCTGTGATCATCTCGAACAGACAAAAGAACATGTGAGCAGGCTGGAAAGGGTCTTTGATATGCTTGGCCAGGAAGCAGAAGCAAAAAAATGCGATGCCATCGAAGGCATCACGGATGAAGGTGAGGACATTATTGAAGACACGGAAGACGGTACAGCAACGCGTGACGTGGGAGTGATCATGGCCGGGCAAAAAGTGGAGCATTATGAGATCGCAACCTATGGAGGGCTGGTGCAACTGGCAAAAACTTTGGGTCATGATGATATTGCTCAATTGCTTGCCACTACGCTCCAGGAAGAAAAAAAAGCAGACGAAATGCTGACCTCCATTGCTGAGAAAAACGTGAACTACGAAGCCATGGAGGAACACAAACGCTGATGTTCTGATTCGATTTATTGCAACCAGGTCGTTATGACCTGGTTTTTTTGAATGGAATCCTGAGATAAAAATAACCAGAAGATAACGCCGATCCGGTCCAGATATAACGTAAATCCATAACCGAAATATTTTCCTTCTGATGAATGCTTTTTTTTTAAAAAGAGCTGCATCAACATTTTCATTGAGCACAAAGTTTGGTATTAAATAGTATTATTTAATATACATACCCATCCTGGCGGACCACCAGCGGCGCCAGGCAGTTCATTCGATCCCCCATGAGAGGACTCCGTTTAATTTTTGCCGCCGCAAAACGAAAGGAGTTGTCAAAAAAAATATAATAAAAAAATCAACTCATCAAACCTGATGCATAAAAAAATTCACTGTTGCGAAATAAATTCCCCAATTTCAGACGATGCATTTTTTTATTTTTTATTTGTGCAGCATTCCAGTTTTCTGCCATGTCTTTTTTTATACCACACCGATTCTTTTTTAAACCGCTAATAGAAATCTGCAGGAATTGAGCGAACTCAAAGGAGAACTTTTCTTTGAAGGAATCTAAATTTTATTGTCGCTTTCAAACTCGTCACATGAGAAAAAAATTAATGCTTCTCGCGTCATGCATTGCTTATGCGCTCATTTTACATGCTCAGGCAAAACTCATCAATGGCAAAGTAACCGATCAGCAGGGACAGCCGGTTCCCTTTGCCACTATCCGCGTCAAAAACTCAAAACAGGGAGTAAGCGCAGATGCAGATGGCAATTTTTCCATTCGCACCAGCCCGGCTGAGACCCTGGTGGTCAGCGGGGCCAACATTACCGAAAAAGAAGTTGCTGTAGGCGACTCGACTTATCTGAATATTCAGGTTGCACACACTACTTCTAATTTAAATGAAGTGGTGGTCACGGCACTTGGCATCAGGCGAAGCAGAAATTCCCTGCCTTATGCCGCTCAACAGATCTCAGGAGACGAGATCAATAAGGTTCCCACTGTTAACGCCATAGATAATCTGTCGGGCAAGGTCGCGGGTCTGGAAATCACATCAAGCAATACCATGGGTGGTTCCACCAATGCGATCCTGCGTGGCATGAAATCACTGACCCAGACTAACCAGGCACTATTCATTGTGGATGGCGTTCCTTATGACAATACCAATCAAAGCACCTACGGGTATGACCTGGGTAATGCCGCAGCGGATATCAACCCCGATGACATCGCTACGATCAGTGTGCTGAAAGGTGCAGCTGCTTCGGCGCTTTACGGATCCAGGGCTTCCAATGGCGTGATCCTGATCACGACCAAAAAAGGAAGCAATAGGAAAGCCATGAGCATCACCGCTTCTTTTGGCGTGACGGCCGGCAGTTTTGACAAAAGTACCTTGCCGACTTATCAAACACAGTATGGTGAAGGATATGGCAGCATAGGGGGAAATGACAACAACGGCAACAATCCCAATCCGTTTTTTTACTACCAGCCTATTCCCAGCAGCGGCGGTCAGCCCGTACCCATTGTGGTCACCAACATAGATGCCGCGACCGGACCTGCTTATGACCCTGCCATGAAAGTGTATAACTGGGATGCTTTTTCGCCTACCAATCCGAATTATGGAAAAGCCACTCCCTGGCAGCCGGCGGCACATCATGATCCAACAGATTTTTTTGTGACGCCCGTGATCACCAGCGAGAGCGTTATCGCCGAGGGGGGCGGCGAACAGGGAACATTTAAATTAGGCTATACCCGCAATGACGACAAAGGCATGATGCCCAATTCCAGCATTTTCAAAAATATGGTTGATCTGGACGCCACCTATAACCTGACCGATAGACTTACTGCGGAAGGATCTTTGGACTATGTCAATGAAAATGCGATCAACCGCAATTTGTACCAGTATACCGGTACTACAAATCCGATGACCGATTTTCGCCAGTGGTGGCCGACCAATGTCGATTTACAGGAGTTAAAACACGACTATTTTAATTCGCTGACCAATGCAACATGGAACTGGCAGGATAACGGCTCCTACCAAACCAACGCGCTGGGAAATATCGGCAAACCCGCCTACCACAACAACCCCTATTTCCAGCAGTATCAGAATTTCGAATCCGATGGACGCGACAGGTATCTGGGCTATGCCAAACTGAATTACAAAGTGTCCGGATTTTTAAATGTAATGGGACGTGTATCAAAAGACTATTACGATCAGCAGACCGAACTCCGGACAAATGTCGGCAGCGTGGAACTGCCCTTCTACAGCCGGTTTAATCAGAGCTATGACGAAACCAATTATGACCTCCTCATCAATTTTGATAAAAACCTGAATACTGATTTTAACCTGAAGGCCCTGCTCGGCGGCAATGTCAGGCAGGATAATATCCAGGACATCACCGCTGCCACCAATGGCGGCCTGATCATACCAGGATTATGGTCCTTATCCAATACCGTGCAGGCCATCAATGCCCCGGCTGAACAGGTCCTGCGAAAAGAAGTGGATGGAATATTTGCGGGGGCAACACTGGCTTTCCGGGAAATGCTGACCCTGGATGCCACGATCCGAAGAGACAAGTCCTCGACGCTTCCCGCAGCAAACAACACCTACTACTACCCTTCCGTCTCGGCTAATTTTATTTTCTCCAAGCTGGTCACACCAACCTGGCTTAGCTACGGTAAGGTCTGGGCCAATTATGCGGAGGTAGGTGGTGACGCTCCTTATTACAGTGTTAGAAATACCTACACGCTGAATACGCCTTTGAACGGGGAGCCGGTAATGGCCTATTCTACGGTAAATAATAACGCCAACCTTCTTCCTGAAAAAAACAACACCTATGAAGCGGGTCTGGAGATGGCTTTTTTGCATAACCGGATCGGGTTTAATGCGGACTATTATCATTCCAGGCAAATAGATCAGATCATGCCGATCAGTGTATCCACATCGAGCGGGTATTTTACCTATTATGTAAATGGAGGGACCGTTCAGAACCAGGGCGTCGAATTAAACGTCAACATAACCCCTGTCAAGACAAATGCATTCAGCTGGACACTCACCCTGAATTGGAGCATGAACCGCAATAAAATCCTGTTTCTTTACGGCAACCAGCCTTCCTTCGTCTTGCCTGGCGGAACGCTCCAAAATTCAATTCAGATTGTCGCAGAAGCCGGCAAGCCATATGGCATTATCCGGGGAACCGATTACGTGTATAAAAACGGACAGCGCGTAGTGGATTCGACGGGGCATTACGAGATATCATCTAACCGTGAATCCGATATCGGCAACATTAACCCCAACTGGATCGGCGGAGTGAACAACAGCCTGACTTATAAAAATCTCACTTTAAGTTTCCTTATCGATATGAAGCAGGGCGGCCAGCTTTATTCGCTGGATATGGATTATGGTTCCAGTTCAGGTCTTTATCCGCGAACCGCCGGATTTAACGATAAAGGGAAACCTGTCCGGGCACCGCTCAGCCAGGGAGGTGGGATTATATTGAACGCAGTGACCGCGGATGGAAAGCCCAACACGACGAGAATAGATGAATCAGATATCCTGGCAGGCGACTATTCATTCAGCTCTGCATACGGTGAAGCGGACAAAGAATTCATTTATGATGCCAGCTATATCAAACTCCGGGAAGCTGCTTTGACCTATTCTGTTCCTGCCAAAGCCTTTGGTGCCGGTCAATTCATCAAAGGACTGGACGTTTCGGTATCCGGAAGAAACCTCTGGATCATCCACAAAAACCTGCCTTATGCAGATCCCGAACAGGGGCAGGCCTCCGGCAACGTCTCGATTGGCTTCCAGAACGGTGCCTATCCTACGGTAAGAACATTTGCGACCACCCTCAAATTCAGATTTTAAAATGAACACAATGAAAAAATCATTCTTCATAATATCGATGCTGGGCATGCTCTTCAGCGCATGCACCAAAAAAATTACGGACCTTAATTATGATCCGAAGAATCCGGTTACCGGTCTTGCCTCGGCAGTCTTCCTGCAAGGAGAGAAAAATTTATCAGATGCGTATACGTCCACCAGTGTAGCTTCAGCGCCATTCCGGGTACTAGCACAATCATGGACGGAAAATACATACGTGTATGAAGCGCAGTATAATTTTGCCGCATACCAGGCTCCCGATGGCTGGTGGAATAATTTGTATGTGGGCGTATTACGCAATCTGCATCAGGCGAAGATCCTTTTTCCCCAACAGGTGATCGGGGATTCGGTCGGTCTCAGAAACGATTTGATCATTACCGATATCCTGGAAGTCTATGCTTTTAACTTACTGACGGCAACCTACGGAAATGTGCCCTACAGCCAGGCGGAAACAGACAGCGTTCCCTATCCAAAATACGATGATTCAAAAACGATCTATGCCGACCTGATCCTGCGCCTGGACAGTTGCATTGCCGGCTTGAATCTTTCCGGCACAGCGATGGGGGCTGCCGATCAGATTTACGGTGGTGATCCTGGCGAGTGGAAGAAATTTGCAGCCACACTTGAATTAAAGATCGCGATGCAGCTCGCTGACGCCGAGCCATCGGTAAGCGCACCTGCCGCACTGAATGCAGTAAGTGCCGGCGTCTTTCAGTCCAACAGCGACAATGCCTTATTTCATTATGACGCGGCCTCCTCTGGGAATTCGAATCCCATCTGGCAGGCACTCGTGCAGAGCGGTCGCCATGATTTTGTGCCTGCTGACCTCCTGGTCAACGTGATGGACAGCCTCAACGATCCAAGACTGCCCCTTTATTTTACCAATTTTCCCATTGGCTCCTCCACCTATTCAGGAGGGATACCGGGCGGAGGTAACGGTTATGGCGCTTACTCCGATTTTTCAGCACAACTGCAGACGCCCGCATACCCCGGGGACATCCTCGATTATGCACAAACTGAATTTTTACTCGCCGAAGCGGTAGAACGGGGCATTGCGGTTGGGGGAACTGCAGCAGATCACTACGACAGCGCGATTACCGCGTCGATTGAATTCTGGGGTGGCAGCGCAGCCGATGCAGCTACCTATCTTGCCCAGCCCACCGTGAACTACGCAACAGCGGATCACGGTAACTGGCGCGAAAAAATCGGATACCAGCAGTGGATCGCTTTTTACAATGGCAACTGGGACGCATGGACCATCATCCGGCGGCTTGGTTTTCCTGATATCAATCAGATCAATCCGCCTATTGCCGCACAGGGCAACCTGCCGCTGCGGCTTACTTATCCGGTGAATGAACAAAATTCGAACGCCGTCAACTGGGCTGCGGCCTCGGCCCTATTGCCCGGGGGTCAGGACGTGGTCTCTGCGAACCTGTTCTGGGAACAATAGGAGATATAAAAGATCATCAGATGATCCGGGGAAAAAAGGATATTATGTGCAGCCAATAATACCCTGGTGAATTTCATTTTTTTCAAGGTAAAAAAATGTGAGGGTCTTTGCGAGGTGCAATGTGAAGAAGGCAGGCTAACCGAAATTCCAAAAAAAATGCCGGGCGACAGACCTGAAACCGGCCCATATCATTCACCCTGGCGCCATCCGGGGAATTTCGGTTATACAGGGGCGTTGGATATTGCCTGCTCGCCCATACCGGTTATTGAGAAGTATATTCCTCGAGAATCCTTATTCGTCCATCACGGTATTCCAGTGAGCGATTTAATTCGCCATTGCTGATCATTAATCCAAAAATAAGTTTGTTGCCGTCAAACAATTCAGTCGCATTTTTTATATGAAATCCGGGATACGTCCTGGCAATCATGCTCATCAGCTCATCTGAGCATTCACTGCCCTGGTAATAAACAAGAGAAAAAAGAAAGTTGCCTTTTTTAGTGTAGGCGATCCGGTAGTTTTTTGAATTGCGGATAAAAGAGACCACGATACCGTTTGTAATTTTTGTCCATTTTTCCGATACGGCAAAAGAATAATTTCTGCTAAAGTGCCTGAATGCCCTCGCACTGATTTCATTCAAGGGTACGTTGCTGGCAAGTGTATTGCCCGCCACAGTATATCTGAATTCCGCTGCACGGATGTCGGAAGGGAACGGGGTGACCGGTTGGCTATAAAGCATGTGGGTGGTGCCGCAGAGCACGGCAACCAGACCCCAAAAAGTGAGCCGCATAAAAAATGCCGTTTTAATTGAGAAATGGTATGTACAGGTTCGTACGGAAGCGTTATGGGGAATAGATCAGCGGGATAATGGAAGGTTTCAATTTTGATGCCGTTCGCATTCATGTTTTGCCGGGCATAAAAAAACCGCGGGCGGGCATCAAAACTGCGCGTATAATTCCACAAGAATAAAAAGCGTGTATATTTTTCCATTAAAAATCATTTGCATAAAAATGGTTTCCTATGGACATACTAACGGCAATCGTTACGCGCTCAGGAGGTAAGCCGAACTGAAAGGGGGGCGATTATGATTTATTCATCCGGTTTCACTTGGTGAAGATGCGGGGGGTTACCGATGATCGCTTACCCTTTTTGGCACACACATTGTTTTATCCGGTTAAATGCAGCAATATGAAAAAAGAAATTCACGAAAGCATTCAGTTCAACAATTTGTCAGATATCGTTTATTGGTCAAAGAAATGGGAAATTTCTCCGACCAAATTATTCAGTGTTTATACAAAAATAAAAAGCAGCAGGATTGATAAATTAAAAGCGCATTTGCGTAAGGACGGGTTCGCCTTGTGAGCATGACGAGCCTCAGTTGCCTTCCCCGGGCCCGGGCATCGCCTTTATTTTTGAATCATTTCGGTTTTTCTAAAGCGTAAAGCGGCTAACAGATCCTTTATTTCCGGGCTTTGTCTCTATAACTTGCAGTGCAGGTTCTGAGAAAGACCAGGACCACCCCTATTTCTCCCGGGGGTACACTTTTACGCTGTTACCGGCGGTTGACTCACAGTTGATGTTCGTGCTTTCATTAAAACACTTCACCCAGGTTGGCAAATATACCATGAGAGCCATGCAGTCCAAACCCGTAATCCAAGGCGAGATTGGTTTTCGAAAATTTATTGAGTTTAATCCTGATTCCTGCGCCCCAGCCGGGTAAAATGGATTCAAAACGGCCGGTTGACTCTTCCGTAAATGATTGGGCGTTGGCGAAAACAACCCCGCCGATAAAACCATTGGGTGTGATCCCAAACCGGTATTCTGATTCAGCATAAAGTAGATTTCTTCCTCTGAAACGACCCTGGATATATCCTCTCCCGAAATTATTATAGGTATCGCTCGCCGTGGAAGGCAGGTTGAGGTAAGGAGGCTTACCGGATAAGGTAAACCAGTCATAGATCCACCAGGCTATTATATTTTTTGAGGAGGATGGGAAATTCTGGTACTTGCGCAGGTCGATAAGAAGTGCCTGCCAACTCGTATCGCTCCCTAAAAAAGTGAAATTATTTCTATAGACAATATTGGCATAGTATCCCTGTTGCGGGTTAATGGAATTCCTCCTTTCATCATATAGCAAATTCAATGTGATGCCGGAAGAAATGGCTTTGGGGCTGAGTCCATATCTTTCGAAATCGGTTGTATCATGCCTGGGCGGATTTATTTCTGCTATGTTGAAATAATAATCAAAATCATAACCAAAGCCAAGATAAAAATCGGTCCAGATGGTCTTATACAGTGTTTGGTACAACCGCGTATAATCGTAGTCGATGAGGTAGCCGTCGGCGTCAGTGGTAAGACCACCAAGACCATAGGTCTGTTGCGGGAATTTCTCGTAATGCCAGTCCGTTTGAATATTGTATTTATTTCCCCTGGTCCATATGTTAGCCTGGACAGGCAAAAGGAACTGTTTATTTTGGGTATATTTTGCGACCGCATAAATACTGGAAATATTCGCGAGTTCGTGGTTACTGGTATAAAAGGCAAGGTTGCCATTAGCCGCTGCCGCGAATCCCGTTTGCAGGGTATATTCCACAGAAGGCAGCAGGGAAAGGTATAATTTCCCGATCTTGACCTTGCTTGTATCCCTGCGCACTTCCTTGTGCTTGGTGAAGAGGTAATTGATGATATCAAATACATCTACGGGTTCGTTTCCGGTAAACAGGTGCAGGTGTGTTTGACGCATTTTTGATGAATCCCGGTGTTTTGACACCTGAAGAGAGGTGGAATCCTGTGCCAGAACCGGCTTACCGGGAAAAATGCCGATCATCGATAAAACAATGGGCAAAAAAGGTAGAAAGAGATCATGTTTAACTGTCCTGTTGAGTGTAATCACTTGCCTTTTTTATTGAAATTGACGCATAACAGTTGTCTCAAACGCCGGGCCTATTAACAAATAGCCTGCTCCATGTATATGGTTTTATTGGTTTTATTCAACACTATACGACAAGTGAGCAAGTACAGTTGTTTGACAATATAAGACCGGAACATCAAATAAACCGGAAAAAAAATCAAAATGATTTGACCGGATCACTGCTTTATTTATGATCACTTAATCGGAGACCAGGAAAATCATTTCTTGATTAATTTCAGCCGGTAAACCTGGGAGGAGGTCACGATCCGGATAACATACAATCCGGCAGCGAGCCCTTCTGCCTCAATGGTCATCGCTGATGCACCATTGCTGTTTTCGATGCGTTGTACAATTCTTCCCAGCGCATCGATGATGTCAAGTTCTTTGATGATTTGCTGACCGCCGGTCGCCACGAAATATGAACTCGCAGGGTTTGGAAAAACAAGCGGATTATCGTGATCTCCAAAATTAACAGAGATGATCTTCGAATATATAAATGCGCCGCTTGTGCCGACAAGCTGGAGACGGTAATAATTCAATCCGAATTGGGGATTATCATCCTGCGCGGAATAGGACTGCTGAATCTGATTATTGCCTGCAGCATTTACGCGGGTGAATGTTGAAAAAACAACGCTGTCTGGGCTTTTCTGCACATTAAAATACACGCTGGTGTCACCTGTGCTGACCGTCCAGTTCAGGAGGTTGTACTGATTGTTGATATCAGCTCCGGTAAAAACAATCGGATTGATTGTGAGACCGCCGCTGGTGATATTGAAATGACCAAAGGTGGCTGTCGACAGCAGTGCATTGTTATGACTGGTGACCGCCATGCCTACATTGGCACCCGCGCTTCCAAATCCCAGGTCAACGCCGCTGCCAACCTGCACCCAGGAATTCTGGGCGCCCGAAGAGGAAATAAATGCGCTGTATGTTGTTCCGCTTTTATGCAGTGAAAGCCAGTAAGGAACGGCGGGACCCGACAGCGGAACCAGTGTTGCCGCAACTCCCGGAGCGCTCCGGTAAACAAACACGATTCCGTTTTGGCTCGTAGTGCCAATAAATGCAAACCGGGAAGTATTGCTGATACTGTCCCTGAACATGAGACCCGCCTTGTTGGATGGATCAGTGCTGTCCTGGGTGAGGACTTGGGCCACCACCTGTTCATCGCCGGATAAATTTGTAAAGGCATATTGAAATTCGTCAGCAACTCCGTTGACATCGTTACCGGAACCCTGTATGGTATAGATCCCATTATTCAAACAGGATGTGCCGGCAATTCCAATGTCTCCGA
The DNA here is from genome assembly GCA_035308805.1 of Puia sp. Taxonomy (GTDB): domain Bacteria; phylum Bacteroidota; class Bacteroidia; order Chitinophagales; family Chitinophagaceae; genus Puia. Next base: position 11,701 of record DATGFZ010000510.1, read on the forward strand.
TATCCGCATTGAAATATCTGGTAGGCAGCGGTCCGCAGACTGCCGTGCACGCACCCGTCGTGAAGGTGCCGGTAGCCGCCGTGCTCATT
>DATGFZ010000511.1:0-5440 GCA_035308805.1 Puia sp.
GAAGTATCCCTACAAGCAATATTCCTTTGTTCATGGCGGAGATGGCGGAATGGAATATCCAATGAGTACGCTATTGAGCGGTCCTAGTCTTGGAGCCGCCTTTCATGAATGGATGCACAGCTGGTACCAGGGAATGCTGGGCACAAACGAATCGCTATATGCCTGGATGGACGAGGGTTTTACCAGCTATGCGACCAGTCTGGTGGAAAATTATTATTATAGTTATGAATTAAAAAAACACCCCGATAATACCGGGCTGGCAAAAATTGTCAACCAGGAAAAAGATGAACTGCCTTCCAACCATGCGGGGGCCTATGGGGGATATTTTTACCTGATAAAAAGCGGATTGCAAGAACCACTCTCCACACACGCTGATCATTTCAACACCAATTTTGCGTATGGCATCGAATCGTATTCAAAAGGAGAAATGTTTCTGGAGCAACTGGGTTATATAGTCGGAGCCCAGGTTCGTGATAAAATTCTGTTGGAGTACTATCGCCTGTGGCGTTTTAAACATCCCAATGCTAGTGATTTTATCCGCGTAGCAGAAAAAGTGAGCGGCATGCAGTTGGGTTGGTATAAGGAATACTGGATCTATTCTACCAAAACAATAGATTATGGAATAGATAGTTTATGGGAAGACAATGGCAAAACAAAAATCAGGTTAAAGATGGTTGATAAAATGCCGATGCCGATTGATGTGATGCTGCAATTTAGAGACGGAAGCAAAATGCTTGCCTATATTCCGCAATATTTTATGTTTGGCAGTAAACCGATAGAAGATAAATCAATTCCGCGAGAAGAATTTGAACCATGGAAATGGACCCATCCAACCTATACTTTTGAAATAAACCATAAACTGACAGATTTAAAAGTCATTGAAATTGATCCATCGCAACGAATGGCGGATGTCGAGAGAAAAAATAATAAATTAGAATTGAATTGGGATGCCGTCAAGCCTGCAGGTAATTAACCGGATAAAATTATAAAGTCACCCCTCTCAGGATGACTTTATTATATTGCTGAAGATAAGGACTAATAGGATACGTTCTGCTTATGTTGCTGGTCGGTGCCCATTAACGGATTCATGCCATTTTCAAATCAGTAAGAGTAAACAACAGCACAAAATTAAATGCACCGTCAGGATCAAACAATACCACTTTTGTGGTATTTTTCCGGTTTAAGGGTAAATATTACGGTCTTATCTGCCAAAGAATTTATTGATGGCTTCAACCTTATTGTTCACGTGTAACTTTTCATAAATGTGGTATACGTGTTTTCTGACCGTTTCCGATTCGATAAAAAGCGTGGCGGCAATTTCTTTATACATTAATCCCTTGGAAAGAAGTTCAAGGATTTCATTTTCCCTTTTGGATAAAACGCTTAGTGGTTTCCTGACCGAATTAAACTCAGCGGAGGATCTGTTGCGGAATGCCGCCACTACTTTACGCGCGATCTGGCTGCTCATCGGCGCCCCGCCTTCCTGTAATTCCCGGATGGCGTCCAGCAATTTTGAAGCGGCTGTTTTTTTTAGAATATATCCATTTGCCCCTGCAGCCAATGCTTCAAATATTTTATCATCTTCTTCATAAACAGTGCACATCATAAAGAGGATCTCCGGGTTTTGTTCTTTCAGTTTTCTTACACAATCTATTCCGCTGTCACCTTCGCCGAGATTTATATCCATCAGCACAACATCAGGATTCAACAAAGGGATTTTTTGAACGGCAGTTTCAGCAGTGGAAAAACTACCGGATAAATGATATCCATTGGACATGGAAACAATTTCTTCCAAGGCAGAGCGGATATCTTTATTATCATCGACAATACATACATTGATTGACATGAGATAAAGTTCCGAATCATTTCGCTGAAAAAAAATACCACTTTGTGGTAACTTATTTTACATGCTTGTACCCCGGTGAGGGGATTTGCAATATGTATTTTTCATGAAAAAATTCAAGCGGGAAAAATTGATCGATCCCGATTATCATTGGCCTGCACCCGCTTTCAGCTATTTCCTGGTTCAGATCTCCGCCTTTCAGGCAAATCAATCCGTTGGCAGTTGGCGGTTGAGGATTGCTCGTCTTTGCATCGCCTGTCACCTGCCAGCTCTCATTTTTCCTCAGCAATGGACTGGACCACTTCCACAACAGTTTCAACGGAGCGACGGCACGGGTGACAATAACATCAAACTTTTTGTTTTTTATTTCTTCAGCACGAATTTGTTGAGCAGTCAGGTTTGATAAACCGATGGCTGATGCAACTTCTTTAACTACTGTTATTTTTTTCCCGATGCTGTCAACCAAATGAAAATATGAATCAGGAAAAAAGATCGCCAGCGGGATACCTGGAAACCCGCCCCCGGTACCTACGTCAAGCACGGCTGATCCTTTCTTCATTTCAAACGCCGCAGCAACACTTAATGAATGAAGAATATGCTTTTCGTATAATCCGTCAATATCTTTCCTGGAGATGACGTTGATCTTGTCATTCCACGCTTTATAGAGATCATCCAGGGCAGCAAATTGCTCTGATTGTTTTTTAGAAAGATCCGGGAAATATTTTCTAATCAGTTCCAGCTTGGCGGAGGCTTTTTCCATAATGCAGGCGCAAATATCAGGTAATACAAAAACATCCAGATATCAAACAACCACCACCAGGCGAAAAGATCTTTTTCATTTAATTTTTTCATCGTTTTGAAATAGATAAATGCCTGGCAGATAAAACGTATGGTAAAAACGGTCAGCGATAGCTTCCAGTTAAAAAAAATAATGCTGACGATAAAAAGCGGGTATAAGAAAAATTGAGTCGTGGAATATAAACCCAGTAAAAATTTATGTTTTGGTTTGTAAAATTTTGATGCGCTGTAATGACGCGATTTTTGTTTAAACCATGCGCCGAAAGTTTTCTTCGATTCAGAAAGCGTAAAAGTTTCCGGGTCGATCATGATCGCCGTATTTTTTTCAGTGGCAACTTTATTAATAAAAAGATCATCATCTCCGCCAGGCAAATGATTGATCGATGAAAAGCCTTTATTCCGAAAAAATAATTCTTTTTTGTACGACAGGTTTCTTCCCACTCCCATGTATGGCGTGCCTGCCAGTGCGTAAGAAAAATATTGCAGCGCTGCATGAAAGGTCTCGAAGCGAATTAATTTATTGAGGAGCCCTGGCTTTTTATGGTAAGCTCCATAACCAAGCACCACCTCGATCCCATCATTATAGGCTTCCTGCATTTTCTCGATCCAAAATTCACTTGCCGGAACGCAATCTGCGTCCGTTAATAAAACGATCTCATATTTCGCTTCTTTTATGCCGACAGACAGCGGATATTTTTTTCCCGGAATGCCGATCGCATCCTGTTGCAAATTCACAATGTGCAGTCCTTTAAAGGTCTTTTTCAATTCATCCAGTAAAAAACGCGTATCGTCCTGGCTGGTATGATTTACTACAATAACCTCATGCGTCGTGGGGTATGTCTGGACCAGCGAGCCGGGTAAATTTGCGGCCAATTTTGCCGCCTCATCCTTCGCGCAGATAATGACGCTTACCGGGTGCTGCTGAGATTTTTCTCGCGCCGTTGATTTAAAAAAAGCGAGCCTGCTAAAAAACCACCCGTAATAAAATAGTTGAACAATTACTGCTAAACAAAATGCGCCGAATATTATTTCCTGCCATCGCAAATCAGCGAAAAATGTTTCCATAAACAGTTATTAGAGCGGGGTTCTTGATTGGTTGCCGGTGCGAAAATACTGAAACTAAGCGGTAGGCTGCAAAATATATTGCGTTTAACGCTTTCTGTTTCCTGTTTGCAATTGACTGTTTTTTTGCCAGCGTCGTTTGTTCATTTGTCAACGTCCCTGCACAATGCCCATGCCCGTGACGCAGCATTTGAATGTTAGTCCGGAGCTCCGATACTCCAATCAGAATAAATATTTCAATACCAAATATTACCTATTCGCTGTTATCTTGCAACGTTATTATGAATTATGGCTGCATTACAATTTGAATTGGAAAAAAAGGACGACTGCTCTAAAGCACGTGCAGGAAGGATCATGACCGATCACGGCGAAATCCTCACTCCCATATTTATGCCGGTCGGCACTGCGGGAAGCGTGAAAGCCCTCTCGCAGCAGCAATTGATCAATGATGTAAAAGCACAAATCATTTTAGGAAACACCTATCATTTATTCCTGCGTCCGGGGCAGGAAGTATTGCATCATGCCGGCGGCTTGCATAAATTCATAAACTGGAGCAAACCCATTCTGACAGACAGCGGCGGATACCAGGTTTTTTCTTTATCAGGCACAAGAAAAATTAATGAAGAAGGTGTAATATTTCAATCGCATATTGACGGCTCAAAACATTTGTTCACTCCTGAAAAAGTGATGGATATTCAAAGAATGATTGGTGCCGATATCATCATGGCATTTGATGAATGCACCCCTTATCCTGCTGAATACGGCGAAGCAAACAAATCCATGCAATTAACACATCGCTGGCTGGAAAGGTGTGTTGCTCAGTTTACCCATACCCCTGACGTGTACGGATATACACAAAATCTTTTTCCGATTGTTCAGGGAAGCGTGTATGGAGATTTGCGCAAGGAATCCGCCGAATTCATTTCTTCCATGAATGCGCCCGGCAATGCAATCGGCGGACTGAGCGTTGGGGAGCCCGAAGAAATCATGTACGATATCTGCGAAATTTGCTGTAATATTTTACCCCATCAAAAACCACGGTATTTGATGGGCGTGGGAACTCCCTGGAATATCCTGGAGTGTATTTCCCTTGGCATTGACATGTTTGATTGCGTAATGCCGACACGCAACGGTCGCAACGCGATGTTGTTTACCACAAAAGGGGTAATCAATATTGACAATAAAAAATGGGAGAATGATTTTTCTCCGATCGATGCCGGCATTGTTTGCGAAATGAGCAATATTTATTCCAAAGCCTATCTGCGCCATCTGATGAAAACGAAAGAAATTCTCGGATTAACGATTGCCAGTGTTCATAATCTTGCATTTTATATGCATCTTGTTGCAGAAGCCCGCAAACATATTCTTCAAAACGATTTTTTAAGCTGGAAAAAAGAGATTGTGGGAATATTGAAGCAGCGATTGTAAAATCAGCACTCCGAATATATTTTAATTTGCAGGCAAGCTGCATTCTTGCCGACCTGTTGGCGTTGAATAGCATGGACACCCCTAAACGATCCCTGGAACAATGCCTATTTTTTATTGTATCGGAGGGTAACAAACCAATTAAAATATTTTACACGGTCTGGGATACTCATCTGCCCAACCTTCAAAAATTAATGGTCAATGATTAATTTGCTTTCCAGGTGTTATTCGATTCATTAACATCCGGCATTCTTTTATCCGGGTCAATGGTTACTTCAGTTATTTTATCTGTTGATGCATAATGGAATTTCC
>DATGFZ010000512.1:0-3023 GCA_035308805.1 Puia sp.
AGTGATTATCGGCGGTTCACTGGGTGAAGCAAGCACATTAACGACTGGTGAAAAGGAGGCATTGGTGAAATTATCAGTAGAAACAAGCGCCGGAAAAATACCCGTGCTGTTGAATATTGCGGAAGGGTCAACAAAAGAAGCGATTCACCAGGCGGCGCTTGCAAAGAGTTGGGGGGCCAAGGGATTAATGCTGCTGCCCCCCATGCGGTACAAGAGTGATGAAAAAGAAACCGTGCATTTTTTTAAAACCGTTGCGGAATCAACATCATTGCCGATAATGATATACAATAATCCTTTTGATTATAAAATAGAGGTGACGGGTGATATGTTCGCAGAGTTGATTACCTGTGAAAACATACAGGCAGTGAAGGAATCCACGCGCGATGTTTCGAACGTAACGCGAATAAGAAACCGTTTTGGCGACAGGTTTAAGATTTTATGCGGCGTGGACACGATCGCGATGGAAGAATTAATAATGGGTGCAGATGGCTGGGTTGCCGGACTGGTAAATGCCTTTCCGCGGGAAACGGTAACAATTTACAGGCTGATAAAAGCAGGGTTAATAAGTGATGCAGCAAAAATTTACAGGTGGTTTATGCCATTGCTTGAGCTGGATATTCATCCAAAACTTGTGCAGTATATTAAATTTGCAGAATCGTATACCGGTCTGGGAACCGAGTACGTGAGAGCACCGCGACTCGTTTTGGCAGGAGAGGAGCGCAAAAGAATTGAAAAAATCATTAAAGACGGAATTGCGTCAAGACCAAACATACACCATTATCTTCCGACGAACATTTGAGAATCTTCTCACCGGGGCACAAAGAAAAATATTTTAATATACCTGCGCGTCCTTGTGAGAAACAAAATGTAACTGATGACTTATACAGATGCTACCATTCCAGCAATAGATGCTGCACTAGATCAGGCCTGGCAGGCGTTCCATGAGTACAGAAAATTTTCACTGAAGCAACATGCTGCTTTTATGAAAACAATTGCCAAAGAAATGCGGGGAGAAACGGATCGGCTGGTATCCACGGCGATGTCCGAAACCAATTTACCCCGGCCACGGCTGCAAAGTGAGGTGGTGAGGACGATATTTCAATTGGACAGCTATGCGGATGCCTGCGAAAAAGGCGATTGGATAGAAGCAAGAATTGATACCGCCATACCAACCAAGACACCGCCAAAACCCGACCTGCGAAAAATGCTTATCCCTCTTGGCCCGGTAGTTGTTTTTGGAGCGAGCAATTTTCCGTTTGCTTATTCGACTGCCGGCGGAGACACAGCTTGCGCCTTTGCGGCTGGTTGTCCGGTAATTGTAAAAGCACATCCTGCGCATGCGGAAACTTCAGAGCTTGTCGCCCAGGCGATTTTACATGCTGCAGAAAAATGTAACATGCCAAAAGGCATTTTCACGCATATTCACGGACGTGAGTTTGAGATTGGAAAAACCTTAGTGATGCATGAACACACAAAGGCTGTTGGATTTACCGGTTCGTCTGGTGGTGGTAAACAGTTGTACGAGTGGGCTAATCAGCGAAAGGAGCCGATCCCCGTTTTTTCAGAAATGGGAAGCATCAATCCTGTATTTTTATTGCCTGAAAAAATAAAACAATCAGCGACAGATGTTGCCCGGATGTACGCATCATCGATTACATTAAGTGTCGGACAATTTTGTACCAATCCGGGAATTATCATCGGGATTGAAAATGCTGACCTGGAAAATTTTATTTCGGCATTGTCTGCAGAAATAAAAAAAATAGCGCCGGCTACCATGCTTCATCCGGGAATTGCCAAAGCATTTGTAGAAAAAAGAGAAATGGCACTGCATCAAAGCGGTGTCGAGACCCTTGCCGTCTCTGCAATCGAGCCGGTACAAAATCAGGGAACCCCGACGATCGCATCAGCAACAGCAGAATCTTTCTTAAAAAATCCGGTTTTGCACGAGGAAGTTTTCGGACCATATTCAATCATTATACGCTGCAAGGATATTGGCCAAATGGTAGAAGTTGCCAAACATCTCGAAGGCCAGCTTACTTCAACATTGATGGCAACCGAAAAAGATATTTTACAAAATGAAGAATTGGTTGAAGCCGTAAAAAATATTTGTGGTCGTTTTATTTTGAATGGCGTGCCCACAGGAGTGGAAGTTTGCCTCAGTATGCAGCACGGCGGACCATTTCCTGCGACTACTGACAGCCGTTTTACCTCGGTCGGGGCAGATGGTATCAAACGATTCGCGCGACCGATCGCTTTTCAAAACTGGAGTGACGGTTTATTACCCGATGAATTAAAGAATAGTAACCCGCTTTATATTTGGAGAACGGTGAATAATGAATTGACGAGGGAGGAGGTTGCGATCTTATAGTTTACAGGTTATCCTTTATTACAACCAGTTGGTTATTCATGCTTGAAAAAGTATACGCAAAATACCCGGTAATTATGGTTGACAAAATAAAATAACCGACAATTGCATCATTGATCAGCGGTGACATTTCGCTGATGCCAAACCAGTCACCGATTCTCATGATCATGGCAGCGCCAAAAATATTCTTCAGTGATTCCCAAATGATAGCGTAGGGGTTTTTGTCCATCAGTTCGGTAAATCCATAAACACTCAAAAAAATAAAAATTCCATAATAAAAAATATTCGGGCTGCCAATCTTTGCAATATTTCCAAAAAGATAACTGATGATGAGCAGCATGATGGATAGCTGTATCCAACACCAGGTTATCAATGCATGGTTTGATTTAGGCGAATACTTTTCAAAATGATACACATCATTTATTTTATGAACCGGATATTTTCGGGCAACATCTTCCGGCCGCCAACCTGTCGGCATCATCCAGATCCTGTATTTATCTTTCCAGTTTTTTGTGCGCCATGCATCTTTGATCAGTAGCCAAAGGTGTTGGAAATTAATTTTTATCGGGTTCCAGGTGTGCACAGGGCGGGTTATTCCATAAACAGGCTTAATATGGGGCAATTCTGCCTGGTAGCTGCTAAAAAATTTATCCCAGAA
>DATGFZ010000513.1:0-2362 GCA_035308805.1 Puia sp.
TCAATGTTTCAAAAGAATATGCTGCGGAAAAATTAATTGATAAAGTCGGGAGCGGCGATTGTTTTATGGCAGGATTGATCTACGGGCATTATCATCAGTTGCCGGCACAGGATATATTGGAATTCGCAACTGCGGCAGCGTTCCTGAAATTATTTGTGAAAGGAGACTGGTCGGATAAATCGGTAAACGATATAAAATCGGCAATCGGAAAATGAACAAGAAAAAGGAAATACAAAACCTGATTTTAGAACAAGGATTGCTTCCGTTATATTACCATGACAGTCCTGAAGCGAGTATTGGAATTTTAGGGGCGCTGTATGAAGCGGGAGTCCGCGTGATAGAATATACAAACCGGGGCGACCATGCGTTGGATAATTTTTTGCTGATGAAAAAAGTGACAAAGGCAGAAATGCCGGACATGGTGATGGGCGTTGGCACCATAAAAACAAAAACGGATGCTGAAATATTTATTGCTGCCGGTGTTGATTTTATTGTTTGCCCCATTGTCGATGCTTCCATTGCGGAAATAGCCCACCGATCAGGGTTGCTCTGGATTCCCGGATGCATGACCGCCACAGAAATTAATGCGGCAGAAGCAAATGGTGCATCGCTGGTGAAGATTTTCCCTGGTAATATTTTAGGACCCGCTTATATTTCTTCCCTAAAAGAAATTTTCCCGAACCTGTTGTTTATGCCTACAGGCGGTGTGGAGATGAGCCAGGAAAATATTCAGTCGTGGTTTAAAGCGGGTGCCGGTGCAGTAGGCATGGGGAGTAAACTAATTACGAGATCCATTGGGGAAAATAAAGATTATAAGACATTGACTAAAACCTGCCTCCAGGCATTGAGTTTAGTCAAGGAAGCGAAGATCCAATGGGCAGGGAGGTAGCCTTAAGACAGGTAAATCATATGGACGGATACCGCACCGGGCAGTCGGTTAGAGCTTTATTGCATCTGGTAAATATTTTTTTATCAATCCTTCATAGTATGGCTTCAGTTCTGCGACCACCGGAGGTTTTGGGCTCTTAGAATAAAGATCGTAGGGATTGAATTTGTTTACCCATTCAAACATCTCACGGTCATGGTCATCCAACAAATGTTCGTAACCGTGTTCGCGGTGCTGGGAATAAAATGAGTGATAGCGTATCATATACAGTGCGGGCTCGGGCAAATAATCCTTCATGATCTGATACAAATATTCATCGTGCCCCCAACTCATCGACACGTTGCGCAATCCGCATCCCTGCGAATAAACCCCATATTTTGTATTGTAGCGGTCATCACTATAATCGGGATTGTTCACAAAAAATTCAGGGTAAACAATTTTATCGGAGTATTTACAACCAACCGGAAATGTATCGCCAACAACTGCCCATTGTGGTTCGCCGAATAAACACAACACTTTTCCCATATCATGAATAAATCCTGTCAGCACGAACCAATCAGGATGTCCGTCTGCGCGGATCGCTTCACCGGTCTGCAACAAATGCTGCAGTTGGTCCAATGCAATGTCCGGATCGGAATCATCAACAAGGGTATTCAGGAAATCCATCGCATCCCAAACGCCCATTTGTTTGCGGTTGAACTGCAGGAACTCATTTCTTTTTTCCTGAACAAAATCGAAAGTCTGGTATGTATGGTTTAACCGGTAAAATTCCCGCACCGTGTCTCTTTGCGGATTATCGTAATTGCGAAATTCCTGCTGCGGCTTGCCTTCCTCCGGGTAACGTTGCAACACATCGTCATCCCAATCTTCAATATGATGAAGCGGGTTGATTTCATTTGGAGAAAATTCCGTTTGCTCTTTCATGATTTGGAAAGTTTATAGGAAATAAATTTACCATTTTTTATACGCAGAAGAAAATTTTTGACCAGGGAGTTGTGCTTTAGCTGTTTGCCTGCTTCCACGCTCATTTGCAATGCCCGGTTGGCTGGCAAAATGCCATGATTTCAACGACCCATAGCCCGGATCATTCATGATGGTTCTGCACATTGATGCAAAAGGCGTCCCCTCGTCTGCGGGGTGGGTTACCAAAACACCGTATAGAGTGCCGCGAGTATTCCAACAATAATTACCGAGCCGATGACAAAACCTGTTGAGCTACGAAACATTTTTGTATCGACGACAACCGCTTTTGCATAATCTCTTTTATTTGAGGTAAGGCTGATAATGATGACAAGTGCGACGAGTATTACAAATACGATGCTCATGCGATCAAGGAATGGATAATCGGGAAAAGCGCCGCTGGTCCAGGTCGGGAGAAATTTTAATATGGCAGAAAGCGGTATGGTGAGCAACGCCGCGGCTAAGGCAGCTCCGGCTGTTGTGCGTTTCCAAAAAAAACCGAGTAAAAAAATGGTG
>DATGFZ010000514.1:0-9286 GCA_035308805.1 Puia sp.
GAAAATAGACGGTGAAGAGAGGCAATTTTATTCCAATGGGATGGTGCTTTCAATAAATACTTATGCGAACAATGTACCCATCGGAACGTCAAAAACTTTTTATAAAAGTGGCCAGATTAAACAAGTGCAACAATACGAAAATGGCAAATTAAATGGGCTATTCAAGTCTTATTTCGAAAATGGAACAGTAAACATCGAGGGAGAAATTAAAAATGGTAAATCCGAGGGGGAATGGAAATATTATTATTCAAATGGCATGATAAAAGAAAAACGCAACTACATAAACGATAACGAAGAAGGCGTTCATGAAGAATATTATGATGATGGGAAAATCGCCAGTTCATATTTCTATAAAAAAGGAAAAGCAAATGGCGAAGCATTGTATAATGATAAAGATGGTAAAACTTATGCAAAATTTTTTTTTGATAACGGGAAAATTACCTCCTTAAAATATTTTGATAAGGCAGGTCATGAAATTAGCTCTTCAGGAATCAAAAATAATACCCTTGATGTTATCTCGTACAGTCCGGGAGGTTATAAAAATATGCATTATTATTTTGATAAAGACGGGAGTGAAAATGGTCCAGATACTTTGTTTTATCCATCGGGAAAAATCAATCAACTAAGTGAATACAAAAATGGCGAGTTAAACGGTCTCTCGGTTACTTTTTACCGTAATGGCAACAAGAAGTCAGAAGTGAATTTTACGAATGGAAAAGAAGATGGACTTTATAAAGGCTATCATTTTAATGGAAGCCTTCGATCCGAAGGTTGGTTTATCAATGGACAAGCTCAGGGTGATTGGGTTTATTATGATGAAGGGGGAAATCTAAGTACAAAATCATATTATCTCAACGGAGAACTTTCCGGCTACAAAGAAGAATACACACCAAATGGGAAAAAAACAATAGAGCAAAAATATTTGAACGGTTGGCTCGAAGAAATGACGCAATTTGACACCTCCGAAAACATCCTCGTTCAAAATTCGTTCCCCCAATGCACTGGCAAATTTTTGCTTCTGTATCCAAATAAGCAGAAAAAGATTGAGGCGAACTATGTTCATGGGGACTATGACGGGGTATACACCACTTATTATTTCGACGGAACCGTCGAAAGCACTCAATATTATAAAAAGGGAATAAAGGATAGTATTTATTCTTCATTTGATTATGGTGGCATAAAAAGTATTGAAGGCGAATATAAATATGATATGAAATATGGCTTGTGGAAAAACTATTCAGAAGATGGAAAATTAATTTACACAACTGAATATTCAGACGACCAGATGAATGGAACAAAAAAATATTATTTGCCAGATGGAAGCACTGACTTTGAATTAACCTATAAAAATGATGCCCGCAATGGCATGAGTAAAAAATATGAATCACAAGGAAATTTATCATATCAAATTTTATATGAAGATGATAATGCAATTTCCTATAGTTATTTAGGTAACGATGGCAGGCTTGTTCCATTTATTGCGATTTCACCAGATAAAGGAACGCTCAAGTCTTATTTTTCAAATGGCAAATTGTCTCGACAATGCAACTATAACGATGGTAAAATAGATGGCCCTGATGTTTTATATTATATGAATGGAAAAATCCGTTCCGTAGATACATCATCATATAGCATTTATGAAGGAGGGTTAAAAGAATACTATGAGACCGGAAAACTAAAATCAGAATATAATTACCTGCATGATAACACAAATGGGATTTGCAAGGAGTTTTATCTAAACGGTATATTAAAAAAAGAAATGAATTTTCAGAATGGAGCTTATCACGGGACAACCAAATATTATGACGATAAAGGTAAACTTAGCAAAACCTTTATGTATTATTATGGGACCTTAATACTTGTGAAAAATGAAAAATAATTTGCGTCTATTGTTTTGCGCTGTATTTCTTTTTTTTATTCAAGCTTTGGTAAGATCCCAAAGCCTAGAATCGATGCGCAAACAATTTCCGGATGAAAAAGCAGTAATGCTCAATAAAACCCTTGAGTATAATATTTCAGTTAAAGATGGGAAGCCTTATGTGCTAAGTAACGAATCACAGCAAATAGAATATTTATCTGCCAATGCTAGTGCCTTTATGAGTGAATTTGGGTTTTTTCAAAGCGATTTTCAACAGGCGATTGCATACGAGGCATACACAAAGACACCAAAGGACAAAAAATTAATGGTAAGTGAATTTAAAACAACTACAAATAAAGAGAGCTTTGTTTTTTATGACGATGTTAAAGAAACTACCTTTAATTTCCCTGCCGTTGAAGCGGGGGCAATTGGAAACCTGCATGTTTCATGGATCAATAAAGACCCGCATCTTTTGTCGCCATTTTATTTTTCTAATTATTTGCCTGTCATTAACAGCGAATTGAAAATTGAAGTCACAAAAGATATTGCAATAAAATATGTAATTCTTGGTCTTGACACCAGTCAAATATCAGTAAAAATTGAAAACAAGCATCGCACCAATACTTATACTTTCATTTATAAGAATTGCCCCGGCGATAAAAAATATGATGATGCTCCCGCCTTTAGTTGGTTTTCACCTCATGTGATTTTTTATATTGAAAATTATACGGACGAAAATGGCAAAAAAATTTCATACCTCTCAAATACCGATGATCTATATAAACTGAATTACAGTTTTGTCCAAACTATCAATCACTCAATCAATCCTGAATTGAAACAAATCGTAGATTCTTTAACAGCAGGTCAATCATCGCCCGAAAAAAAAGCTCGAAGTATTTATTCATGGGTGCAGCACCAAATAAAATATGTTGCGTTTGAAGAAGGCATGGAAGGGTTTGTGCCGAGGGATGCAAACCTTGTTTGCAGTAGGCGTTTTGGTGACTGTAAAGACATGAGCAGCATCTTAACAATAATGCTGAATTATGCAGGAGTGCCGGCATATTTCACGTGGATTGGCACGCGTGATCTTCCTTACAAATTTACACAACTGCCTTTGCCGCTTGTGAGCAACCACATGATCTGCACCATCAAACTTAACGACAATTTTATTTTTCTAGACGGAACCGACCCAACTTGCGTTTTCGGATTTCCCTCATACGCAATCCAGGACAAAGAGGCAATGATATCAATCAGTGAACAGGAATATAGGATACTCACAGTTCCTGTGATTGACAAAAATGATAATGTCTTAACGGACACAACCTGGCTCGAATTATCAGGTAACACAATCAAAGGAAAAATTAAAAAAGAGCTTACAGGTTATTTCGCAATGCACATGTACGGAAATCTTATGTATTTAGACGGCAAAACCTCAAAAGAGGATATGAAAGACGAATTCCAAAGAGGATCTAACAAATTTCAATTGGACACATTCCAAATAAGCAAAAAAGAAACTAACAACAGCCTAACATTAGGTGCAAATTTTACTTTGTCCGATTATGTAAAAAAGATTGGCGGTGACTATTTTTTAAATTTGAATATTTTCAAATTTTACGAGCATGAAGAAATTGATTATCCACGCAGAAAAATGCCTGTTGAATACAATTTTAAATATGTGAAAAAGTATGTCACCCTATTGAAAATACCTGATGATTTTAAGGTGAGTTATTTGCCTTCAGGGAAATCTTATCATAATGCGGTTTGGGGATTTAACATGAAGTATGAACAAAAAGAAAATTGGGTCATCCTTACCCAGGAATTTGATAACAACAACCTGATGCTGACCCAAGATGAATTCGAACAGTGGAACAAAGTGCTTGAATATCTCTTCCCGCTATATAAAGAAACATTAAGCCTTTCAAAAAATTGATCGCATGAAAAAGCAAAGCTTATGCCTTATACTCGGTTTAATATCCATTCGATTTACTTATAGTCAAACAATAAATATTGAAATGGAACAATGGGAGGAGAAACCATTTATCCATTCATTGAATAAACCTTATACAAACGAATCTGCTGTAATTATCGCTGATAAAAGAAGATATGAATTTATAGATAATTCAAAATCAGAAGTGGAAGAGTATTTTACTTTTCACAGGATAATCCATTTGAATGATGACAGAGGAATAGAAATGTTTAATAAAATATATCTTGGGATCAACGAAAACTCCGATGTAATAGACGTGAAGGCTCGGGCTATTCTTCCCGGCGGGAAAATTATAGAACTTAATAAAAATAATATTAAGGATCTGAAAGAGGAAGATGGCAATATTTATAAAATTTTTGCAATGGAAGGTCTTGAAAAAGGTTGCGAAATCGAATATTTGTACACTTATAAAAAAGAACCTTCCTATTTTGGAAGAGATGTGGCGCAAACAAAAATTCCTGTTTTGGAAAGCTTATACGAAATTGTCGCACCTCAAAGACTTCAGTTCGAAATCAAATCTTACAATTGTGCAGCCGCAAACGTTGATACAGTAATTAATAATAAAAGAAGATTTTATTGTGAACTTAAGAATATTCAGGGCGCAGAAGATGAAAAATACGCATCTTATGATGCCAACCTGCAAAGACTTGAATTCAAACTTTCTTACAACAATGCAACTCATAAAGGAGAGCGGCTCTTTACATGGAATGAACTTGCAAAAAAAATATATGGCGTATATACATCATCCTCAGAAAAAGATTTAAAAAAAATTGTTGATATCGTTAAAAGCAACGGATGGCAAAAACTCGCTGATGAAATCTTGAAAATAACAGCAGTTGAAAACTATCTAAAGAAAAATATTGCTTATAACGAGGGATTGAATAGTGAAGAAGGAAATAAAATTGGAACAATTTTACAAAATAAAATCGCTGGAACAATAGGCATCATGTGTTTATATAGTGCTGTTTTGCAAAATCTTGAAATCGATTATCAGTTTGTATTGACCGGAGACAGAGACAAGTTCATTATTGATAAAGGATTTGAAAACTGGGACAATTGCGATTATCCTTTACTATATTTTCCTGCAGAAAAGAAATTTCTAGCCCCCACAAGACCTGATTTTCGTTATCCATTAATATCACCTTCGTGGGGAGCAACGAACGGGCTTTTTTGCAAAAAAACATCTATTGGTAATTTTTCTACAGCCATTGGTGAAGTAAAAACAGTTGAACTGGAAGATTTTCATAAATCATTCAGCGATATTGAATCGAAAATTGAATTCGATAAAAGTCTTGATTCACTTACTATTGACGCAAAACAAATTTTTGGAGGTTATACTGCTGCAACCTATCGTGACATTTTTAATTTCTCTAATGCGGAGGAAAAACAATCTGTCATTAAAGAGTTGGCGAAAACCGTTTCCAGTTCTGAGCACATCATAACTTCAGAAATTAAAAATCAGGAGTTTGAAAATAATAACTCTGACCTGCCCTTCATTTTTCATTCAATTACAAAGTCAAATGAATTAATCGAAAAAGCAGGAAACAAAATTTTGATAAAAATCGGACTTGCCATTGGGCCACAAACAGAAATGTACCAGGAAAAACCGAGACAGCAACCGGTTAGTCTGGAGTATCCCCACATCGAAGAAAGAACGATTGACTTCGTGATTCCCAATGATTATATCATAAAAAATATTGATGATTTAAAAATCGCTCAGACATTTAAGGACAACGGAGAATTAACCATGGGTTTTGTTTCCACTTATAAAATAAATGGAAATATACTTTCAATACATATCATGGAAGAATATTGCAAAACATTTTATCCATTGAGTCAGTTTGAAGATTTTAAAAAGATCATCAATGCATCTTCAGATTTTAATAAAGTTGTTTTAGTTCTTGAAAAAAAATAAGAGTAAAAATTCAGTTGTAACGATGTAGTATAGACGACATTTTCGTTACGTCAAAAATCAAAATTAACTTGATAAATTTTAGGGAGAGCCTGTTTTTCTATAGCGGCCAGATTTATTCTGAAATTCGACAGACCCTTATATTACCGGATTATTCCTCCGAATTGTAAGCCGATATTCGTGCTCATTTTCATACCATGTATAGGATTGACGCTTCCCAATAACACAACCCAACAGCGGACTTTTCAGGAGTGCAGGGCTGATGAAATATTGGAAAAGTCCATTAATCTGAAGGCAATCGGGTGCCTGGTTGAAAAACTTTCGGACTTTTTAAAGGGGATCTGGCAAAGTGGTCGAAAAAGCGATGGATGAACAAGCCCTCTTTCTCCCGGGAGGCGCCTTTATGTCTGAAAAAATCTATTTAATTTCGCAGGCGCAATCGAAGAAAAGCAAAAGGGAGTAGTTCGTTTCCAACTTTACTTAAGAAAATTTGAGGCTGCCCCATGCCAAAATTATCGAACATTGTCTTTCTACCCGCACTGGCTTGCCTGCTGGCAATCTTTTTCCCCTGTTTACTTGATGCGCAATTTGAATACTTAAGCAGGATGAATTACAATAACCTTGCCCTGACGCAGGTAGGCAATGTACCGGGTGTAGGATGGGTAGTGGTGGACAATACCACTTATGATGCCAATCACCAGCGTTTTTTTTTCCTAGGTGGTGGGCCCTTGATAACCGGCCCCTGGGGCCTATACACAATCAACGCAGTAACAGGGTCTACTATTTCCAGCCCCCTTTGCCCGCCAGGTGGCGCCAGCGCGGGTCAGGTTTTCGGATTACAGTATGATAATGCGACCGATACCCTCTATGGCTTATATATGACTGCAGGATTGGCAAATTTGCTGGTGTGGATAGACCCTGTCACCGGCATTCCCCATACGGTATCGAACCTGACCTCCGTTTCGGGCTATTATGAATCAACTTTTGATGTCCGTGACAATATCTATATTTTAAGCGGTAACGGGGTAATAACAGGGCTCAATGCGTCGACCGGAGGGGTCGTATTTCAATTTAGCATTCCGAATATTTACAATATAGAATACGACAATCTGAATAATGCACTTTACGGCGTGGAATATGGTACTCCAGGGGTTCATTTTGACTCATTGGCCCTTCCCGGCGGGACGATCTACCACATTGCCAGTCTGCCGCCAATGACCTACGTGCCGGTTGGCCAGGCGATTGATGAACAGAATGGAAAATTTGTATTTGTCGCGGGGAACACGGTGAACCCATCCTGCATAGCGAATTCTTTCAATGTAGTGGATATTTCAACAGGTGCGCTGGTGTCGCAATCCCTGTATCCTTACGCACAAGACATATGGGGTCAATCTTACGAAAACTATGTCCATTTCAGTTTTGATAATAAAAGGGGAGTACTTTATGGTCTCCACTGGGATCCCCCTTATCCGAAACCAGCCTTTAGTATTTCAGGTATCATAAATCCACTCTGCGGGGCCTCTACCGAAACCTTTACTGCGTCAGCCCCGCCGGGCTCTGCCAATGCTATTTATCAGTGGCAGGTTAACGGTATAAATGCGGGAACCGACACTTCGGTGTTTACCAGCAGTATGCTTGCCCCGGGCGATACCGTCCGTTGCATCTTTAGCGGGATAGAAAGTTGTACGTTCATTAACGGAGATACATCGAATATTGTGGCCGTTAGCTCCATTGCGGCGGCATCCCCATCGGTAAGCATAATCACCCCGACAGACACAGTTTGTCAACAGGACAAAGTCGGTTTTACCGCGCACGCTGCCAATACCGGGACTATCCCGACATACCAGTGGCAAGTCAATAATTTGGACGTGGGAAATGACGATTCTGTATTTTCAAGCACCACCCTGGCAAATGGTGCCGAGGTGCGGTGTATTATCTCTGGTGGTGCTAATTGCCCTCTGCCGAAATCTGATACATCCAACCTTATTTCAATTACGGTGAATTCGGGCGCGCCATCAGTCACCTTTTCAGCGTCCGCAACTACAATTTGTTCGGGCGACACGGTGGTTTTCATCGCCACACCCCTAAACGACGGCGGTTCTCCTGAAGTTCAATGGTTGATAAACGGCTCGAGTACCGGACCATCAGGTGACACGCTTGTCTCTTCGTCCCTGGCAAACGGAGACATGATAAATTGCATGCTGAGGACCAGTCCTGGTTGCACTGTTTCGATACCTTCCTCAGACAACATAACTATGGTCGTGAATCCCACGCCTCTCATTCAATTTGACCCGGACACGCTTGTCATAAAACCTGGCGAGACCACCACATTAAATCCCGTGGTTACCGGCAATGTTGCAAGTTACCAGTGGATACCGGCAGTCGGATTAAATAACCCAGCTGTTCTTAACCCGATGGCTGGTCCTTCCGCCACCACAGTATATGAACTTGTTGTTGCAGGAACCGACGGTTGCATGACTGCGGGAAAAACAGCTGTCATTGTTTATCGTCCCCTTGAAATGCCCAATACATTTTCGCCAAATGGCGATGGGAAAAATGATGTTTTCCGAGTTCCTTCCGCTACGCCGCAGGTAATAGAATCATTTGTTGTTTTCAATCGCTGGGGAGAGGAGCTTTTTAAAACAACCAATGGCAGCCGGGGATGGGATGGTACGTATAAGGGGCAGCCGCAACCCACAGGTACTTATGTATGGATAATAATTTACGAGGATCTTCTTACACGTCAAAAGCAGATCGCAAAAGGTATCGTAATGCTTATCAGGTAAGCCAAAATTATATATGATTTCTCCCAGTCTGAAAATATATATCTTTTCAGCATAGCAATGAAGGATTTGAAATCATTTAAACGGGGACCATTTCTTTTTCAGGGTGCACGCAGGAGGTGCAAGTGAAAGCTCGCCTTACATTATAGCAATAAAAATATATTTTCATTACGAGTCCCAGATGAGGTGGGTTATTTTGCCATTTTTTCATTAGGTTCTTCTACATCATAAATTACGGGCATTAATATTTTGATATCCCCAACATCTCCGACAATCCATTTTTTCTTCCAAAACGTTGGTATCTTTAGATAAGAAAATTCTGCCGCGTGAAAAAATCAGCATCAATAATTTCCTCATTCCTTCTCATCTACTTTATCACGCTGCTTTCCGGTTGCAAAAAACACGACAATACCCCATTACAGGTGTCTGTTCCCTCGGGCGTATATATCGTAGGAGAAGCAAACACAGGATCAGGTGTGCTTTGGAATTCCGGCAAAATGAATTATCTGACAGATAGTACAACTGGTTCTGGGGCTTATTCCCTTTTTGTTAACGGGCAGGATGTGTATGTTGGAGGAGAAGTTTCTTCCAGCATCTATCCCAATATTCCGGCATACTGGAAAAATGGAGTCATCACGCAACTCAATTCTTCTGTGGGGGGAAATAATGGCTGGGTAAATGCAATATTTGTTACCGGTGCTGATGTCTATGCTGCGGGAACGACAGGAGATTGGAACCATACTTAT
>DATGFZ010000515.1:0-2794 GCA_035308805.1 Puia sp.
CTTATGGACTGGAGGGATTTGCACCTAACCGTCATCTGGCAAAGGAAGATGGAAAACAGATCGGCGCAGACGAAACGTCTCAGTTTATGGTGATTGAATTTGACCGGAACGAAAAACGCATCGTACTTTCTCATACGAGAATTTGGGAACAGGCAAAAACCGAGGAAAAAGAAGCGGCCAAAAAAGAAGAAAGAGCTGACACCGAAAAAACAAGAAAAGTTGTTAAGAATATTCAAAGTAAAGTTGAGAAAACAACATTGGGTGACTTGGGATCATTAGCAGAAATTAAAGAAAAATTAAAACAGGAAGAAAAACAAACCGGAGAATCGGCAGCTGAATAATTGCTGAAGGAATTCAACCATATAAAGCGCCTTAATCAGGGCGCTTTTTTATTGGTAAACGGATGAGGTTCACGGTTCATGCGTCATCGATCCGTTCCTGCATAAGCCATTAACCGTTCTCTGGCTCGATTTTTTCTTTTATCTTCATGCCTCATGAAAAAATCATTCTTCATCCTTATTTTGCTGGCATATAACATTCTGCCAGCACAGACCGCAACAGGCGCCTGGTTTGGTCAGGCAGACGTTGAAATCGCGGGCATTCACAACAATTACCTCACCGAATTGATCATTAAGCAGAAAGGCGATGAAATAGAAGGAACGCTCGGTTATTATTTTAAAGATACTTATCAAAGTTTTTTTGTGCACGGAACCTATAATACAAGAACCAAAGAAATCAGTATTCCTAATGTTCCGATTATTTTTTACAAAACAAATTCGACTGTCAACAGTATTGAATGCAATACCAATTTTAAAGGTATTTTATTTATTTCCAAAGTAAGAACCGCTTTAAATGGACACTTCTATCATGACGGCAAATACAAATATTTGTGCCCTGATCTGCGTGTGAATTATGTATTGAATAATGACCCGCAGCCAGACAGTTCACAAAATACTGCCGTTGGAAAAAAGATCTGGCAACCACAGCCTGATGATTACGTTGTGACAAAGACCGAAACAAAAAAGGAGGTTGTTGCATTGCCCGATTCGACTGCAATAAATAAACCTGCATTTACATCGGCTGATGATGCTCATGCAAAAGATGATTCAATAAAAATTGCAAGCTTATTCGAAAAAAGAAAATCTATTTTAAGTAAAGAAATTGTGGTAGAATCAGATTCGTTGAGAATTAATTTTTATGATAACGGAGATATTGACGGCGACAGTATTTCTGTTTTCTTAAATAAACAATTGGTGTTATCTCATCAGGGTTTAACGGCGCGCGCCATTAACATGTTCATGGTTTTAGACAGCACAAAAGAGGTAAACATAATTGACATGTTTGCCGAAAACCTTGGAACCATCCCTCCCAATACCGCGTTGATGGTTATTAATGATGGCAAGAATCGTTTTGAAGTTTATATGAGCAGCAGCTTAACGCAAAATGCGATGGTAAGGATCAGGAAGAAGAAAAAATAAGGGTCAAATCCGGCATTCCCGTCAGTACGTCAGTGTATGCCAAAAGAAAGTACAGGCAACTCGTGTCATGCCGATGGCATATTTACATGTAGCCGAACGATTCGAAAGTACTTTCATTGCAGCGGCGCCGGCTGCAGCATACCCGTTGTGGCATCCAATTGCAAAGCAACTTCTTTGCATGCGGAAATATGCCTATTCAAATAACTCCCCCTGCTTATTGTCTCCCTTTTTATTTTCCCATTCCATATCGATACTCTTAGTGAAATCCACCAGCTTACTTCCCACCGCTTTCCACCCCATCACTTCTGCAACCTTCACTACCTTAAATTTTGCTTTGCGAACTTGAGCGCCCCGTCCGCTTTGTACAATCAATATCGGCTCTTCTGCGGTCGTCACTTCTCTCAATTCATTTCCCTCGCCTTCTTTAATAAAAAGAAATTTATTATGCAAGGTTGTTGTTTCAATTTTAAATCTTTTGATGTTATACTGTAATTTTTCTTTGTCAAGATATACAGCCGACACGATTTTTTGGGGATTAAATTTTTCTATCAGTTTTATTTTCTCGCTTTCAAAACGTTGCGTGAGCTCTGTGTCCGTAATTTCGTAATTCCCGTCATCATAAATGACCAGGAGCCGGTCTTCACTGCCAAAGCTGCCAAGAAATTCACCTTTTTCTTCCGTATTCAATCTTCCGAAAGTATCGTCAAACCAGATTTTACGACCGCTTAGCGTCGCTTTCCCGGCTTCTTTAAATTTGACTGATTTAATGGGATATTTCGTAACCTGGTTACCCATGCTGCTTCTTCCCTTTATTTCAAGCTCATCAAAATGAAATTCAAATTCCTTGATCCGCGCGGAGCAATTAGGGCTAAGAATCACCCTTACAATTTCTGCTTCACCGTTCGGATTTACAGAAAAATAATGCACTTTGCTTTTTTCTTCACTCTTGGTCAGATCATATTCTTTATCTCGCGTAATTCCTGTTACATTAAAACGTTTCGCATAACTCACGCTGCTTTTCCCATCCATATAGATCATATTGTACGTTGTGCGCTCGTCGTTTTTTTGAAATACGGCAACATGTAAAATATCTTTCCCGATAAATGTTTTATCAGCGACTTTGACCACCTTCATTTTACCCGCTTTGGTGAAAGCAATTAAATCATCCAGATCAGAACAGTCCACTACAAATTCATCCTTTTTCAGCCCGGTGCCGATAAAACCATCAGCGCGGTTCACATACAATTTTGTATTGGCGATTGCGACTTGCTTTGCCTGTATGGTGTCGAACAACTTTATTTCTGTTTTGCGCTCAC
>DATGFZ010000516.1:0-3360 GCA_035308805.1 Puia sp.
CAAACGTTACCATTGCAGGACAATCAGCCGGTTCAATAAGCGTGAACTGTCTTGTTGCATCCCCGCTGTGCAAAGGATTATTTGATCATGCCATTGCCGAAAGCGGAGCGGGATTTATTAATGGACTTTTTCATACAGGTACATTAAAACAAGCAGAAGATGATGGAATAAAAACGGCCCAAACACTCCAGGCAGCTTCAATCAATGACCTGAGAAAAGTACCTGCTGAAGAATTATTAAAAATGGCAAAAGGGTCAAGGGCACCTATCGTTGATGGGTATGTGTTGACAGACGAAATCGCGAATATTTTTGCCACAGGGAAACAAAATGATGTCGAGGTAATCACCGGTTGGAATGATGATGATGCCTTTATAAGCTCTTTAAAAAATGCAGAAGAATTTAAAAAAAATGCAAAAGAAAAATATGGAAATGATGCGGAAACTTTTCTAAAATATTATCCCGGTTCAACCGATCAGGAAGCTGCTGCATCGCAGGTAAAATTAAGCCGTGACCTGCTTTTTGGGATCCAGAATTATACCTGGGGGAAAATACAAAGCGATAAAGGGAAGGCAAAGATCTATCTCTATAATTTCAATCGCAAAGTGCCCGCCACTGCTGATTTTGTCAAGTATGGCGCATTTCATACCGGTGAAGTGGTCTATGCATATCACAATTTGAAATTCGAAAATCGGCCCTGGCAACAAGCGGACAAGGATCTGGCTGAACTGATGTCGTCTTATTGGGTAAATTTTGCAACCACAGGAAATCCCAATGGTAAAGGACTGCCCGAATGGCCGTCCTACAATACAGAAAAAAATAAGTCCATGCAGTTTGATGAAAAGACTGAAGTAAGAACTTTGCCGACAAAAGGCGAACTGGATTTTTTGATCGGGCGATTGAAATGACACCGATTTCCTCAAGAAGGTGCTGCAGAAAAAAACATCCTGATGATCGGATTTTTTTGTTGAAAACTTCCAAAGACCGCCGACGGACAGACAACAGGATTTTGGGATTTCCCCGTCGCTGCAAAGGCAAACCAGATCCTCTCTCCTCTCCATCACGATATTTTCTGCCAGGTGATCTAAGATAAGTCGACCTTGTTTTTGGGGAATTGCCTTCGAATCCTTCCGTCCCATCACCGGAAAATATCAAACAAGAAAAAGGCACAAGCTTTTCAGCTCATGCCTTTCAATAAAAGGAATATTACAGATTATTTAGTCGGCATATCAAAAATTTTCGGATCTACCGGTTTGTTTAATTCTATTTTTTTAACGGTGGTTGAAATCTGGAACTGGCCGCCAAAATCCATATCAACTGAATAAGGTGCAACCAATCCGCCGTCAGTCTTTTTGTAATTGGACATCGTTACTGAAATTTCAACATCCTGTCCCATCATGCTTCCATGTCTCAACGATTTGATCGGGTAATAGGTAGTCGGATCAATATAATAAGTTGTTTCAACACTGTCTTTTGAAGTCAGTTTTATTTTATACGCATTGACACTTCCAACTTTTTCCTGTCCCTGCAGTTCTGCCTTGTAGCCATTGGCAGCATAATTAATTAGGGGTCCGCCTATATACAATTGTTCCTTATATCCTTTAACCTGGTCAACCGGCAACACGGTTGCATCGTTGGCGCCGGCCATGGGATTAATCATCCAACCCCCTTTATCCGTAACTGCCGTAATTATTTTTTGCCCGTTAAATTCGCTTTCACTTTTATATCCTTTGCCATTTAAGATGGTCACCATACTTGGCGCTTCATTACCCATTACCTGTAAGGTGGCTTCTATGTTCATTGAATTTATTTTGCTGATGGCATCCTTGCCGCCGAGCGCGTCGGTCGTCTTATTGATGATGTCATCAGCCGTTTGGGCGCTGGCCGCAAATACAGCGAACGAAGTCACTATGGATAACAGATAGAATTTTAAGCTTTTCATTTTTAAATTTTTAGAATTACAATTTGCTTTTTGAAAATTTGAGTAGTGAAGTTATATCATTCTTTGCTAAAAAAAGGTTTTACCGTAAACCACGAAATTGCCGGGAAAAAATGCATCGGAACTGCCAGACCAGGAAAAAGCTCAGGGTTTTTAACATCAAGCGGAAGGGATACGGCTAAAGGTGCAAGGATACTGGCAAAACTCAGCAGCGTAAACAGCAGGTTAAATATTTTTTCATGATCTCGTTTGAACCATGTCCTGATAAAATAATACCCCACGCCTGCGATCATACAGGCAAATATATTTATCGCAATCAAACTTCCGGGGTTGACTAATTTTTTGAATTCTATTTCGAACGCGAAATAATAAACCCTGTTATACACCATGCAGGCAACTGACGAAAAGATGCCTGCACAGATACTTAAAAAGAATAACTTTCTAAACATTCGATTATGCTTTAGTAACCGGGATGTTCAGGTCAACTTTCAGCGTGCTTGCACCATGATTTGGCTCAGCTGTATTGATATTGTAATCAAGCCTGTTGATGTCAAAGCTTGAAGTAAAGACTCCACCAGTTGCTGTTTTCTGGAATGTGAAAGGAATGGTAACTTCCTTTGTCACCCCATGAATTTGCAAATTACCTTTTGCCTCATAACCTGCAGCTGATTTTGCTATTGATGTCGATACAAAAGTGATCGTCGGATATTTTTCCGCATCAAACCATTTTTCACTTTTAGCATGTGTATTTTTCATGCCGTTACCGGTATTGATCGTAGCCACGTCTACAGATACGTCAAATTTTGATGCAGCAAGATTGGCATCATCAAAACTAACTGTTCCTTTTAAACCTTTGAATTCTCCCGACGGATCACCGCTGGTGAATTTGATGCTATAGTCATCCCCTACTTTCCAATCCTGTGACTTGATAAAACTAAATGCTGAAGCAGCCAAAATGATCAACGCTGCAAATGGATAAATGATTCGTTTCATGAATTTTTAATTTTGAAGTTTTTAAATTAATTGTGAAAATATGTGACATGGTTCAGGTTGGAACAAATGTATATGCAAACCAGATACCAGTTTTTTAAAATGAGACAAAACACAAAAAAAATGCGACATACGGTAAAATTTTAGTCAGGATGGTTTGCCGGTTAATGTATTTACTGTATCCCTGTAATTATCACCAACCGGCAATTCCAGCTCTTTTATAAAAATACTGTTCTTTCTGACCGCCGTTATTTGTTCGATGGAAACGATATATGACTTGTGAATACGTAAAAACTTGGCAGAAGGTAATTGTTCTTCAATAGACTTCATGCTAATTCTTGTGACAACCGATTTGGATGTGCTTTTTAAATGAATCTTCACATAATCTTTCAGTCCTTCTATCCAAATAATATCCGCGAAATTGATTTTTAACA
>DATGFZ010000517.1:0-11482 GCA_035308805.1 Puia sp.
CCGATGCGGTGGGGCTGGGTATGTTTACTGCTGGGGGTATCCAACGAAGTCTTGATCACGGCGTGAACAGCGTTTATGCAGTGCTGATGGGAGTGATCAGTGCCACCTTCGGAGGATTGCTCGCAGATATTTTGAGCAATACGGTTCCCGACCTCCTAAAACGCGGCGAGCTATATGCAACCGCATGTTTTATCGGAGGAATAATTTATATCATGCTTGGAAAAATCAGTCTCACTTACGAAGTGGATCTTGTGGCTTGTGTCTTGATCGTCGTGTCAATACGTATTGTTTCGAAAATAAAAAGATTGAGGTTGCCGGAAATTTGACCTCGCCTTTTCTTATGCCGCCTGCGGAAACATGAACCATTAAACATTGACAGCGGTCTCCTGTTCCTTCACGGCGGTTTCCAGGAGTTTTTCAGCGCTGCGGATCCAGTCGGGAACCGTGCTGCCGTGAATGCACCAGTTATCGCCGTCCAGCACGAGAGAAAAATAATGCCGCGTCCCCTGCTCATCACTTACATCAATATGATAAGTGGGCACTGCAGCAGACCCCCTCTTTAGAAAATTGAATTCGCGAATGCGGCCATTGACCTTAATGGTAGTGGAGAATTGTTTTTGCTTTTGAAATAACACGGTTTTCAGATTTAGTAAGTCTGAATAATACAGCAAATAAAAGGCCAGTTATCATAAATGGGAGCATTGGTAGCAAGAGCTCAGCAAAATCTCATAAATTATTTTTGAGGTCGCCTTTTCTGAATTAAAAGTGACATAAATTTGCTCACAGGTTCCCAGGTTGACCTGTTTTGGGTTACCCCCATTAATATATCCATTCAAATGACCCTGATTGCCATATTTTTTCCATTCCTCTCTTTTATCCTCCGGGGCAGAATCATTACCGGGGTCCTCTGCCTTATTTTGCAGATCACGCTCATCGGTTGGATTCCAGCGGCGGTCTGGGCTGTCACATCCCTGCAAAATGCGCGGGCTGACAGAAGAAACGAGCGACTGATTCGCGCGATGCGTCGTCGTTAAATGGTGGGAGCAAATATTCGGTTGTGCATTAATGTTATATTTTTGATCTCCCCCTGTCCGATAGAACCTGTATCTTAATCACGCGTGGCTTGAACCTGCATGGGTAAATCCATGCCTGTACATGCTATACCCGTCAGTGTTAGATCTTCCCGTTCAGGGAAAAATGTACTAATTTTTAGGAGGTTTATAATCGTTAGCTCCGAATGTAAATAGAATCAAGATGCCGGGCTACCAAACAATCCTGCCAAATCATTTTGCGAATACGCATTGCTGTTAGTATCAGACGCATCACCAGGCAGTAGATAAAACCTCCTCTGAAATTAATTTATTTTACTCATGCATTAGCGTTAATTTTATTCATGGAACAAAAAAGTCATGCTCCCAACCCTGCAGGCAGGATCCTGATGGCTAGTCTGGTGGGCACAACCATCGAGTTTTTCGATTTTTATATTTTTTCTACTGCCGCCGTGCTGGTTTTTCCCAGATTATTTTTCCCGGCTGCCGATCCGACGGCAGCAACACTGGAATCCCTTGCCACTTTTGCCCTGGCATTTTTTGCCAGGCCGGTAGGGGCCGTAATATTTGGACATTTCGGCGATCGAATCGGTCGCAAGGCAACGCTAGTAGCCGCTTTACTCACGATGGGTCCGTCAACGGTTGCCATCGGGCTGTTGCCTACTTATCATGCCATTGGCGTGGCAGCTCCCATTTTACTTGCTCTTTTTCGTTTTGGTCAGGGGCTTGGACTTGGCGGTGAGTGGGGTGGAGCGGTGCTGCTTGCGACTGAAAATGCACCGGAGGGGAAAAAAGCCTGGTATGGGATGTTTCCGCAACTGGGTGCGCCAATTGGATTTTTGCTATCAAGCGCCACATTCTTGGTCCTTAGCAAGACACTGAGCAATGAAGAATTTTTTGCGTATGGATGGCGAATCCCTTTTATTGCGAGTGCATTGCTTGTTTGGATTGGTCTCTATGTGAGGCTTAAACTTACCGAGACACCGGATTTTCTCCGAACACTTGCCAAAAATGAACGCGTCCGGTTACCGATGGGAGTTGTCATTACCAAACATACTCGCAGGCTCTTGCTGGGGACTTTTATGGCAATAACCACTTTTTTATTCTTTTATATAATGACTGTATTCACTTTAAGCTGGGGAACTTCAGCTTTACATTACGATCGGTCGGGTTTTCTCTCATCCCAGCTGGTTACCGTGCTTTTTTTTGCATTGGGTATTCCTGTTTCCGCTCGGTTAGCCGATCAGTACGGACGCAATACGATCCTCATCGCTGCCACCGCTGCCATCCTGGTATTCGGCATGTTTTTTTCACATTTGTTTAGCGGCGGCAGTTGGCCGGTCACCTTTGTATTTCTCGCACTTGGTATGCTCCTGATGGGCATAACTTATGGTCCTCTCGGTACAGCATTGGCAGAGATTTTTCCCACTGCTGTCCGCTACACGGGAGCATCTTTGTCTTTTACCCTTGCAGGAATATTTGGTGCGTCTCTCGCGCCATACCTGGCTACAACCATCGCCGGCAAATACGGTCTTGCCTATGTGGGCTATTATCTTTCAGTCGCGGCAGGACTGACCCTCGCATCCTTGATGCTCGCACGGCCGGTGATGACAACTTCAGCACAAGAAGGATAACTCAATCCAGGTACAGATGAGCGTTTTTCCATGCAACTGCATATAAACCTGATACGGTGGGGGAGAATCCGTTGCGGAGATTACTTGTTTTTGCAGGTTGCTCCTCAAAGGCGGACGATATTGACAATGTCAATTGGCCGTTCTAACTGATCACCATTGGTCGGCTGATTGTGCCATTCAATTATCAGATCCATGCCTCTGACGACCCTTCCAAATGCGGCGTAACCCTGTCCATCCGGATTGTTCGTCCCGCCGTAGTCAAATCCCGGTTGATCGCCGACGCAAATAAAAAATTCGGTTGCAGCCGATCCCGGCGCTCCCCGGGCAAAGGATATGGTGCCGTTGGAATGAGTAAGTTTGGTTTGCCGTGTGTCTTCATGCGGGATACCCGGAAGGAGCAAGTTATGTTTGGATCTCCATACCCCACCCTGGAGTATTGCCGTCCCGGCATTCCCGGTTGGCTGGTTATCCTCATTAAGCGCCCTGTAAAAAGAGGCGTTTTTATAATAGCCGGAATCAACACGTGATAAGAAGGCGGCCACGCTTCTTGGGGCATTTGCCGCAAAGAGTTCCACCTCGATATCCCCGGACCTTGTTTCTATCTCCACACGTGGGTTAGTATATTTTTTTCCCATGCAGGAAATCATATAAAATAAAGCAAGGGTTGCATAAACATAACGCATAGATAAAGATTGATGTTAAAATTAAGCAGGTTATCCGCAATGGGCAAAACCAGATTGATTTTTTCAGTCCGGTATCTTTAGTCTCAACTTACATAGCACCGTTAGTTTTTGGTTACCAAGTTTCAAAGCGTCATCCAAATGAAAGGCAGTCCAGATGAATTTGTCATCAGGACAGGTATCTTCCTTTTGCAGACATTTTTATTCAATAGAAACCCAGTGCCTGTTTTCTCGTTAAAAAATACGAAAAAAACTGCAATCCTTAAATAGAGCGAAATGGTATAACGTTTATGTATAACCGCAATGATAATTGGATGCCTTTTTTGATCTCGCATGGTCAATTTTCCTGCTTCTTCCGGCAGGTCTATAAGACGGGCAGCTATTCATCGGCGCCAGATTCTGCAGCATTGACAAAATTGACGAGGGACGCCGCATTTTTTAATTTGAGCTTTGTCAGGATATTGTGACGATGGACTTCCACCGTTTTTAAGCATATTGCCAGGTCACGGGCGATTTCTTTGGAAGATCGACCCAGCTTTATGCATTCGATGACCTGCATTTCTCTGGGTGTGAGCAGGGCCATGACGGGGGCGTTTTCTGATGCTCCCAGTGCCTGGTTTGACATGATTGCCCGCATTTCAAGACAAATGTATCTGTCCCCGCTGATGACTGAAAGGATTGCTTCTATCAATTCCCCAGAAGAAGAATTTTTGGTGACATAACCTGAGGCGCCCAGTTGCAACATTTTTTTTGCATAGAGAGGGAGCGCATGCATCGAAAGCCCGATAATCCGGGTTGCCGGTGAGACTTTCCTGATCTTTGCAGTGGCCTCGAGACCGGAAAAGGGCATTATGTTGATGTCCATAAGCACGATCTGCGGGCGAAGGTTTTTCGCGATTGTCACTGCTTCCTCGGCATCGCCGGTCGAAGCGATCACGCAAAATCGAATATCATCGCCCAGAACAAATCCCCAGAGTTCCCGGAAGAGGCGGTGATCATCGGCGATCAGGATGCTGATTTTATCCATAATATGGTGTTTTAAGGGTTGAAGCATAAAGTGATCTTCCGAGTGATTTAAATCATTTCTAATGGTATACACTGAATAACTGATAACCCGGATCATTTATTTTCGGGTTTTACGGATTAACGATCAAACTAAGGGTAAACCCTATGTCTGACCTTAGTGTAATTTGACAGTAACGATATACAATCGATTTTGGGTGAGTAAGAAGTCATTAAATAACGGAGATGGATAACCGATTTTTTAGTATTCAGCCAAAGCTGGCAATGATTTTAGCCATGGTCATTAGACAAATTCTCATTCATCAGTGAAACAAATAAAGGCGGTTTTGTACCGGAAGGATATATGAAAATCAGATAAATGGGTAATGAATAATCATAAACTATCCCGTTGGGATGTGTGAATAATGCAAGATATACCGAGAAAAGTGTAATAAATTCCTCATGCAATGACCTCATCTTTGCGGTTGACGACCGGTAAATGTTTTGAACGGTCTGCTGATCATTTCATTAAATCAATCAACTCAATCATGAGAAAAAATCTGTTTCGGTTATTGCTCTTGTCCGTCATTGTTATCGGAGGATATTCTTACGCTGCGGCGCAGGTCTATGTGAGGATACGGCCCGTTGCCCCGGTTGTGGTAAGAACTGCCCAACCCAGTCACGACCATGTGTGGATTGATGAAGAATGGGAACCTAACGGCAATGCGTACAGGTATACCGGCGGACATTGGGAAAGACCTCCTCATCCGGGTTACCGTTGGAGAAGAGGTCATTGGAGACGTCACCACGCTGATGGGGAAAGATGGGTTGCCGGTGGCTGGAGAAGATAAATCAACCGGACAGGTTCGCCCTCAATAATCAGCAGGATTTCGTTTTCCCATGCAAAATTCTTTGTAAACCCGCGGAATGGCAGCGGGTTTTTCATTACAGCATTGCAAACAGACAGCCACCTGTGCTCTTTTTACCATCTTGTATTTTTTTTCGCGGCACGGTTTTGGACTTAACCATAACACATTCCATTTCCGCTTCAGCAAAGTTTGATGCTTTTGCAACGCTTCTTCCCTGTTGACTGACCCAGCAATTTTTTAATGTAATTTTTTCAATAATAAAATGCAAATACAATGGACACGAATAATTCCCCGACGGGCTATCCGGAAACTAAGCCTCCAAAAAAAGATTCCAGAAATTTAATAATTGTTCTTCTTGCTGTGGGTTTTCTGGGCACTGCCGGTTATGTGGTGTATAATAACAACGATCATCACCAGGTGCAGCAATCACAGGAAAGCCAGGTGATGAAAATAACAGATGATAAGAACCAGGTACAGAAAAATTTTGATAATGCGCTGGTAAGACTTGATTCCATGACTGGTTTCAACAACAAGATACAGGGCATGTTAGCGGGAAGACAGAATGATGTTGCCAAATTGAAGCTCCAGATCCGCGGAATACTGAAAAAAGAAAAATTATCAGAGACCGACACGAAAACAGCTGAAGCACTTATTGCAGAGATGAACGTCAAGATCAGCACAATGGAACAAACCATTGCGCAACTTACCCAGGCCAATCACGGCTTGGCGCTAGATACCGCTTCCTTAAATCAGGACAAAGGGAAACTGACCTCGGATTTGCAAACGACTACCTCCGCCAACGAAGGGCTGGCAAAAAAGGTAGACATTGCCTCCACCCTTAACGCAGCTAATATCATGATCAGCCCCGTGCAGGATAAAAAGAATGGTCAGGAAAAAATAACAGACAGGGCAAAGAAAGTCAGTAAACTGAATATTTCCTTTGATCTGTCTAATCGCATTGCAGCAAGTGGTCAGGCTGATGTATATATATGCATAATTGGCCCAGATCAAAAAATGATCCTGGATTCTTTGAAAGGATCGGGAAGCTTTACCTCGCGGGACGATGGCGATAAAATGTACACAACCAAATTACCAGTTGCGTTTGAGTCCGGCAAGATAAAATCGGTACAGTTCTCCTGGAAACAGGAAAGCGGTTTTCATACCGGAGAGTATAAAATTGAAATTTATCACAACGGCTATAAAATCGGGGAAGGAATCAGGGACCTCAAAAAAGGCGGACTATTTTCTTAAAAAGAGTGAAAAAGTATTGACTCACCAAACGGGCGTTAGAAAATCCCGCCCGTTTTTTTATTGACGATCAGGAAAGTGACATTGATCCGGACCGTGTGTCAGGAGATGTCACCAAGGGGAAAAAGTAGACTTATTCGTTATCTCTTCAAAAATAATGAGCTTTTATTCTGAACGGTTATACATGCCTGTTAGTCTGTCGTATTCCCTGTTTCATCGAGTTTCAAAAAAGGGTTGTAGGCGATTTCCCAAAGATTTTCATCGGGATCAGCGACATAGCCACGGTAACCGCCCCAGGAGGTTTTTTGTGGACGCTTGATTATTTTAATTCCTTTTGACCCAAGGCTATTAAACAAACTATCTACCTCTTTGTCGCTTCTTGTGTTATAGGCAAGCGTAAATCCTTTAAAACCGTTTCCGGGAGGACCTGCATGTGCATCCTTTGCCAATTCGGTTTTATTAAATAAAGCCAGCTCCATTCCGTTTAAATGAAAAAAACTGATGTCTGCATTACTTGCAGATGTTTTTTTCCATCCGAAGACATTTTCGTAAAATGTTGTTGATTTATTTAGGTCACTTACACCCAGCGTGACAATTGTAAGTCTTTGCTCCATTTTCTTGCCATTGTTTTTTTGGAGATCGTTGCTGGCTGATATATACAGCAAGCCAATAAAAAAAATCAAGATTTTCATATTCATAGCATCGTTATTGGAAGATTAGGCCATCACTTTGTGGAAACAGATTGTTGTCTCAGGTTTGCCGTGGTTTGCCGACCATGATAAATTGCTAACTGACTTCATACTTAAAAAAACGCATTAGTAAATGTCAATGCACTGGTCAGAAATCCCCGTGGAATCTACACTTGGTATTTATTTTCAATTTCTTAAAAACAATAAGATTTTAGTTCTATGAATCGCTATTTTAAAAAATCGTTTTGATCCATCCTCCGTCAACAGCAAGTGAAACTCCTGTAATATAACTGGCGCGCTCACTTGCTAAAAAGGCAACAGCTGCAGCAAATTCTTCCGGTTTTCCAAAACGCCCCATCGGAACTTCTGTTTTTGCCGATGCGAAAGAAGAATTGTTTTTCATCAGTTCTTGTAATCTGTCGGTTTCTGTATAACCCGGCATCACATTGTTAACAGTAATGTTATAAATGCCCAGTTCGTTGGAGAGCGTTTTCATTAAACCAACAACTGAAGCACGTACTGAGTTGGAAAGAATAAGATTATTAACGGGTTGTTTTACCGCCATAGAGGTAACGGAAATAATTCTTCCCCATCGCTGTTCTTTCATGGCTGGCAAAAAACCGTTGACCAGACCAACAACACTTGCCAGCAATTGATGGTAGGCATTATCCCAATTTTGTTGCGAATGCTCTGTAAATTTTCCTGCCGGGGGACCGCCACTATTGGTTACAAGGATATCTACGGTCTTGAAAGTCTGTAAAACCCTATTAATGATTTGCTCGCGCTCCGATGAAACCGATAAGTCACCAGCATGTGCAAATACTGTTTGATTGGTTTTGCTTTCTATTTCTTGTTTTGTCTTTTCGAGATTTTCAGGATTGCGCCCGCAAATAATTACCCTGGCTCCTTCCTGGGCCAGTTCAAGCGCAACACTTTTTCCAAGTCCCTGACTGGACGCAGCAACAAATGCAACTTTATTTTTTAATCCCAGGTCCATAAATTATTTTCTTAAGTAATCATCGGTTTTATTTAACCAATCCTGCCTTGGAGGCGCCCAGGTATCTATTTCTTCCACTTCTCCGATCATTAACGCTTCGTGTGGAAGATTTGATGGAATTACGATTACATCGCCCGGGTAAAGATCCATTATTTGTTCTTTATTTTCTCCAAACCAAAAACGCATTTGCCCGGAAATTAACTGCGTTACCTGCTCATGCAGGTGATGATGAAGTGGCACGATAAAACCATCTTTGAATTTCATTTTGGCGATCATCAGCTTCTCACCGGAAATAATTTTTCTATGCATCAATGGGTTTACTTCTTCTGTAGGAACTGATTCCCAATTTAGTTTTTGAATCATGACGGATGAATTTTATTATTGAAGATGAATCAAACAGGCGAACTAAGTTATTGTTTTGCATTGATATTTATGGTGGAGTTCTATTTAAGCCCAAGATGATACAAATTGTTTGCATTTGCGCGCAAAACCATCCGCGCAATGTCTTTAGCACGGTCAAGACTGATCTCATTATCTCTGACCATTGCAGAAAGCGCGATGGTCAGCGCTTGTTTTCCGGTAGTTGATGCAATCCATGCACTCATTTCCCAACCTAGACCGGGACCAAATGAAACGGCATCAGTTCCGAAAAGAATTTTTTCCGGAAACTGCGAAAGCCAATCCCTTAATACAATGGCTAACTGATCCGGTGACCAAAGCTGCGTGAGCAAAGAAATGTCGGCATAGACATTAGGTTTCCACAACATGGCGCTGGTATGTTTTGAAAAAGTCCCACCGCCATGGATAATAACGAATTTTGTATTGCGGAGTTCCGGATCATTGAATACGGTTTCCAGAAGAAGCGGATCGCAACCAGCTGCCACAAAATAATTTCCTGCCCCCGGATATGAATGAATATGAACCGCCATTCCTAACCTCCCCGCTTCACGTGCTATATAATAAAAGATAAAATCCTGCAACAATTTATATTTTTCGTGTGAAGGCTCTCCGCCGTAAATATAATGTGCGTATACTTCCCTTGCCGATTGCATCGTCGTCTTTTCAAAATCTAATGAACGCAGATAAGCAGCTTCAAATTTCACCGCCATGCAGCCACCTTTTTTCTGCGATTCCAGAGTGGCAGTTACCACATTCTTTAAGTATTCATCAAACGTTGAGGGCAGTTTGGATAAGCTGAGGTCTGCACAATATTTTTTAAGAAGATTTTCTTCCAATGGAAAAAGTTTTTCCCGGTCAGGTGTTACTGCGGCTTCTGCTTTTGTAGAGAGTGGAAATAAAAGTGCATCATCATAACTCACCCAGCGAAAGCGTAAAGGCGAAAGCCCCGGGCCCATCGTTATCCTGTTCGCAAACATCACCTCAATACCTGCCTGGTCAAGCGCCCATCCAGGAAAATTCTCTGCTTTTTGTTTCATGACACGTCGCTCTGTATCCAGCAAATCTTTCATTGCTTGATCATTAAGTTCATTGGCGGTAAATCCGTAAAGTGCTTTTGCTGCTTCAACCCAGGTCTTACTTTCAGGTCTCACCCTGGCAGGAAGTTCGATGTTACCAAGACCATCAAGCGGCAAGGCATCGGAACCTTTATCATCAGCCTCAATTGTATTGGCATGAGCATGATTGTCTACTGCTTTTACCTGGCTGATGAATGCCTCAAGTGCAGTATCGTTTCCTGACTCATGAGCTGATGTTTCGACGCTGGCAGAGTGAGATTGGTTGCATGATGGTAGCCAAATTAGCATCAGGGCAAACAAAAAAGCGGTAACTGGTATTTTCATGTTTAGAGTAATTATATTGAATGAAGAGCTCGCAAAATAAAGTTAAGAATATTCAGATAATAATTGACTGGTCAAGTCTTCGGGTCGGGCAGAAACTAACGTTGATGGTTAATGGTATTAATTTGCATAATCATTTATATAGAGGCCTTATTAATTATATACTCCTGTTGAATGACTTATGTATTCTTGTGGGTCGCTAATTGGGCAATAATTCCATTAGCCGGTTTATTTACGATTAACTCTACCGATGGTTACTATGGCTGAAGGCTGGAAAAGGACAACAGGATACAATCAATAGTGCGTACCTTCATTCATTATTTATTTATTACAAAACACGAAGATCCCGTGAAATAATTCTCCAGGCGATTATTTTTCTACAATTCACTTTTTGAAATTAAGCGTTAATTTCGGTTTACAAAAACAGTCCACATGGAAAAGCAGTTGGTGTATCATATTACATATTGGGAAGGAGAAAAAATAATTGACCAAACGCTTGTTGATGAACTGGATACAGAATTGATTTGGAAACGTTATAAAGAATTTGGGCATACCAGGACGGATAATACAACATTTGAAGTGAAAGAAACTTTTGAAGAGGCATGAAAAAAGTTTTGATAGATTTCTGTTTGCCTGTCAACAACAATCTGTTAAGAGCTTTTGTTTTAGCAGCCAAGATATCAACGCGGGGACCAGCGCAAACTATCGCACCAATTCTTCAAAAAGTTTTTCAAGCGTTTCCCGGGCATCTAGGCAAAGTCCGGGATGAACGGGCGACACTTGCACAATGGTGCTCCGTGTGGCCGTCAACCATCGGAATCTGGATGCAAGAGGAAGCCTGCCGATCGATCCACCCTCCTCACTCCCGCGGCATATCTGGTCAAAAATTTCCAATCGCATTTCAATTTCTTCGATGTCCTGCACGGGAGCCATTGCTTCAATCCTGGCTTTATTGACGGAGAATTTTACCTGCAAAAAATTTTCGGCTGCGCAATACAATATCACGCCCGTGTTGAGGAATTCTTCCCGTTCCACGCGCGGTACCAGGCGGATTACTGCATATTCAAACAAATGTTTTTCTTGCATGCTTTGCTTCATTTACAAAGTTGGCGGAAGCTTCTAATCTGGTCTCCAAGAAATGGCGGTATGCTTTTCGCTTTTGTGCCGGCGTTTCGCCAGCCTCATCATCAACCAACCACTCGTCTGGTATCAAAGAAACAATCGACGCGACCACTTCGTTATTTAATTTCTCCCGAAATTTCCTGTCAGCCTCATCTAATCTGTTTGCTCCCCCAAGCAGTACGTGATCGCGAATCTGTGCAAATGGATCAGTTGCTTTTTCCATAAAATTTTCCCAATGGTGATGATAATACAGCGAAGCGCCATGATCGATCAGCCAGAGTTCTTTGAACCAGGAAAGCAAATTGGTGTTGCGTACAGTTCGGTCCACATTGGCAACAAACGCATCAAACCAAATTATCTCGGAAGCGAGTTGTTCACTGACAGCAGTAAACACGG
>DATGFZ010000518.1:0-3128 GCA_035308805.1 Puia sp.
TGCTGCAATGTCTGACCAGGAAAAAAATAACATCGCAAAGAGTGATGAAAAATTGCGGGCAATGTTTAATAAGGTAAGTGAGATCACGCCGGAGGAATTAATCAATCTTCATGGAAAGATGAATGAAGTATAAACCAAATTAAAAATAAAAAATGCGATCACCGAATGTAATGAATGATGCCCCGGGTGATACCAGTAAAATGGTTAATGCTGTTGAATACCGGAAAGGGGATAAGGTAAAATTGAAATTGGGGAAGCGACCCTCGGATGCGCTTGACATGATGATGGATAATAAAATGGCCACCATTGAAATTATTTACACCGATTATGAAGACAACACGCATATTGCTGTAACCATCGACGATGACCCCGGGCAGGAAATGAAACGTGAGCTCGGAATGTACTTATATTTTAAAACGGATGAAGTCGAACTGGTACGCTGATCGTGTCAGTCATTGATGTCTAAACAAAAAAACCATGGATAATAAAAATTCTTCTCTGCTGGACATGGAACAACCAAAAGCAACACGCAAAAAGCGCGTCATGATCGCCGGTGTCGGGAATTTATTTATGAAAGACGATGCGTTTGGTGTGGAAGTAGTGAAAAAAATGATGCAAAAAGAGTTTCCGGAGGGTGTGGAGATAAAAGATTTTGGAACAGGCGGCCTGAAACTTGCGTATGATCTGATGAAAGGCTATGATGGTCTGATTTTGCTTGACGCATCAAAAAGGGGGGGTAGTCCGGGGACCCTATACGTGATTGAGCCTGATGAAAAAGAATTTCAGTCGAGCCTCGAAGAGGGCGACACCATTGATCCCCATGGCGGGGACCCGCTGACTGTTTTACGTTTTGTAAAGGCATTTGGAAGTTGGCCGGCAAAAGTGATGATTGTTGCCTGCGAGCCTGCCTCGACAGATGAATTTGAAATGGGTTTGAGTGACTCGGTGAAAGCATCTGTGGATAAGGCGATTGAATTTGTAAACGAGATCATTAACGGAATTTATTCAAATACAAAATAGCCATGAGCATTTTCACGCAGCAGCATATCGATGATGTACAAGAGGTAATTAAAAAATCTAACGGTCAGGGGCATATTACTAAAAAAATGCTCCTCGGAGATGAAGAAGCCGAGGTGAATCGCCAAAATCAACGGATACAGCAATTGATGGAAGAAGTCGATTCTATGCCGGAGGGGCAAACCAAAGAAATGATGCAGGATTGTATCCAGGACATGCTGAGTTTTTATGGCTTTGGGCTAAGCAGAATCCTTGATATCATTTCAAATTCCAGCAGCGCTGCGGCAAAAGATATTTACAACAAGCTGATTGAAGATGGATTTGTAAGCAGTTTGCTGCTTATTCATGAACTGCATCCGCTCGATTTAAAAACGCGATTGCATGTAGCGTTGGAAAAAGTAAGACCTTATATAGATGGCCATGGCGGACACATTGAAATATTGAGTCTTGAAAATGGAATCGCTAAAATAAAACTATCGGGAAACTGCAAGGGCTGTCCGTCTTCAGAAAATACTTTGGAACTCGGAATTAAAAAAGCTGTTGAAGAATGTTGTCCGGATCTGCTCGGACTCGAAGTCGAAGGAGTCGAATAATTTTGTTTTATGCATGAAGTGTCAATATCTCAGACGATTATTGATTCATTGGAAAATGAATTTAATGAAGAGGAACTTGATCAGATTCGCAAAGTGCATTTGCGTGTTGGCATCTTGTCCTGCGTTGAACCGGTAATATTAAAACACGTATTCTCCATGATGGTCGCCGACGGGTTATTGCAAGGGGCAGAACTGGAAATTGAATTGGTGGATGTTCTAGCCTTCTGTGAAAATTGCAATAAAGAATTCAAAGTTGAACAATATATTTTTATCTGTGCCGATTGCGGCAGGTCTTCATCAAAAATCCTTGAGGGCAAGGAATTACAAATCCATAAAATAATTTTCGAAAAACCTGTGTATGAAAAAACTACATAACAAAGCAACCGGCACGCTCCAGGTGCACGACCTGACTGTAAATTTATTAAAGGCAAATGATTATGTGGCTGAAATGATTCGCAGCGAAATGAAATCAAAAAATATTTTGGTTATCAATTTGGTATCTTCTCCCGGAAGCGGCAAAACCTCACTTTTGGAAGAAACGATTAAAAATTTAAGAGATAAAATAACAATCGCTGTGCTCGAAGGAGACCTGGAAACAGAGCGTGATGCCATCCGCATCCGCAACCAGGGGGTGGAAGCTTTGCAAATTGTGACGGGTGGTATTTGTCATCTCGAAGCCCAGATGATTCAGCAGGCGTTGCCAAATATTAATTTGGAAGGTGTAGATATTTTATTTATCGAAAACGTTGGAAACCTCGTTTGTCCTGCATCATATGACCTGGGTGAAGATTATAGGGTCACCCTTGTTTCCTGTACGGAAGGTGACGACAAGCCGAAAAAATATCCGAGTATGTTTTTGACCACGGATGTAATGCTGATAACAAAATCCGATTTGCTGCCCTATGTGCCGTTTTCTGTCGATGCCGTTATTAAGGATGCGCATGAAGTGAATGCAGAAATCAAAACCTTTGTGTTATCCAGTTTGAAAAATCAAGGCATGAGCAGTTGGTGCGATTGGCTGATTGAAAAAGTAATCATGAAAAAAACCCTTGCCTTCAATAATGAAATGAAGGAAATGGTGAAGGACGAAAATACCTAGACCCGATCATCATAACCTAAAACAAATCGTGCAATATGATGTCATGAAAAACGAAAAAAATATCAATACATTTCATATTCATATCTGTGGATTGGTGCAGGGTGTGGGTTTTAGACCTTTTGTCTATAAACTGGCCAACCAGGCGCATATCAATGGCTGGGTAAATAATGCTTCCGATGGTCTGCATGTGGAATTTAATGCAGACAAACTGACCGCTCAAAAATTTTACGCAGAAATTATCCATCAGGCGCCCGCATTATCGAAAATTACCAATCACAAAATGACTCCGGTGCAAGCGCATTATTTTGATTCATTTAAAATTGTTCAAAGTAAAACTTATGGGCAACCCGATTTGATGCTGACGCCGGATTTCGCCATGTGTGAAGAGTGTAAAAAAGAATTATGGGAGACAGGAAATC
>DATGFZ010000519.1:0-4469 GCA_035308805.1 Puia sp.
CCCATTTTACCAAAATAATCCCGGATCCCCAGGATCAGGGCATCATGAATTTGTCCGATATTATTTTCAGCGGTGAGGTATTCAATGATCTTTTCGGCGTCCTTTATTTTAGCAACCCGCATTTCTTTGTCGAAGGGAGCACCGATCTTAACCCGCCGGACCTCCGCTGTCGACTGACGGTTGTCCATGTCTTCCATATCGACGATCGCAAAATCTTCTTCAAAGTATTTGAGCTTTTTAATAATAAGTCCCTGCGCATCCAGGACCAGGCTGCCCCCGTCAAAAACTACTTCTGTTTGTGAGCCAATGGCATTACAATAAAACATCGGCAGTTTATATTTTAAAACATTCCGACGGATTATTTCTTCCCTGTCTTCATCATGATCATAATCGAAGGGAGATGCGGAAATATTGATCATCAGATCCGGGTGTTGTTTGATGAGTTCGTCCATCGGGCAAATTCTGTACAACGGATTGTCCCCGAGATTCCAGATATCTTCACAAATGGTCAGTGCAATTTTTTTGCCTTTAAAGTCAATCGTGTTCCATTGATAACCCGGTTCGAAATAACGGTATTCATCAAAAACATCGTAAGTCGGCAGACAGGTTTTATGCGCGAAGCCCTTCACTTCTTTTTCAAATAATAACCACGCAGCGTTGAATAGATCCTTACCTTCTTTTTCGGGGTTTCTCCGGGGAGACCCGACAATAACGCCTATCGAATCGGTATGTGCTTTGATCGCATCAATGGCTTCATAGCATGCTGCAATGAAGTCTTCGAACTCCAGAAAATCTCTTGGCGGATACCCGCAAATACACAATTCAGAAAAAATAATCAGGTCCGCTTTTTGTTTTTTTGCCCGCTGAATTGCATCAATAATCTTCTGTGTATTCTTCTCAAAATTACCAACGTGATAATTCTGTTGTGCCAAAACAATTCTCATAAAGCAAATTTACGACAATCACCAATTACACCATGATAACCAAAGATCACTCATGAAGATTTGTCAAATTGCTAACAGTAAACTGGTAATTACTTTTTGGTTTATTCGCTACAATTGGTGTAATTCGCGTTTAAAAATTCGTGTTTATAAATTCATGCCTGGTTAGTTGTTTTATCGTATTGCTGGTATCTTCTTGTGGCAACAAGAATAACATTCCCAATGTCTCAGATATTCCTGTCAATATAAAAGTTGATCGTTTTGACCAGGCTTTTTTTTCTGTTGACACCAATAATATAAAACCGGCTTTATATAAACTCACGCAGCAATTTCCTTATTTCACCAACGATTTTGTTGTCAATGTGCTTGGCGTGGCTCCCTTGAATGATACCAGCATCACTTCGTTTAAGGCCTGCCGGGAGTTCATATCAACCTACCATTCATTAAAAGATTCTTTGGAACCAAAATTTCAAAACCTTGAATGGCTGGAAAAGGAATTGAAAAAAGGATTTCAGTTTATTAAATACTATTTCCCAAAATATGAATTGCCGAAAAATGTAGTTACCTATATCGGTCCCTTTGATGCACCGGCAGTTGCCCTTACGCCGTCTGCCCTGGCAATAGGACTGCAGTTGTATGCAGGAAAAAATTTTTCTTTTTATACCAGCGTACAGGGGCAGGAAATTTATCCTAAATATATATCGCGGAGATTTGAGCCCCCATATATCACCATAAATTGCATAAAGACGATAGCGGAAGACATTTTTCCAGATAACGGCGAAAATAAACCCCTGATTGAACAAATGGTTGAAAAAGGAAAATACTGGTATCTCCTGGATAAATTCTTGCCCGAAACTGCCGATAGTTTGAAAACGGGTTTTTCACAGGAACAGTTAGCGTGGTGCAATGCCAATGAAGGGTTGATCTGGAATTTTTTTTTACAAACAGGGAATGAATTATATACAATCGATCCGGACATCATTAAAAATTACGTTGGGGAAGCGCCGAATACACCCGGCATGCCTGATGCATCACCCGGAAATATTGGACAATGGGTTGGCTGGCAAATTGTAAAAAAATACCAGGAAAAGAATCCCGGTATTACACCGCCCGAATTGATGAAAACATCCGCAAAGAAAATTTTTGAAGAAGCGAAATATAAGCCCAGATAGGTTGAGCAGGCGAGAGCTTGCAATGGGTACCGGAGAAGCGATCATCCCTTTATATTTTCCCGCAACATGGACCTGGCTGCCTGCAGCTCAGTTAGGTCTTTAAATGAATCTTTCGGTACCATAAAAAAAGAACGCGCATTAAAATATAGCAGAAAAAAATTTACGGTTTCTTTGAATTCGCTGAACCTGTTCCACTGCCACAATTGATTCCCCCTTTCCGTTTCCAATAAAATTCCGTCATTGTCCATACTCAATGTGAACTCATCACGGAAAGTTTCCGAGCGTTTATAGATACTCAATGGCAAAATCCTTCTTATTGTAATCCAGAGAATAAACCACAGCAAAGAAAAAATTAAAAATGAAACCGGCTGGATTTTGTGAAAATAAAAAAGTACCGCAGACAAAATAGCAAACACATTGACCAGGATGATTAACACCCTTATTTCAACCCGTCCAAAAAAATGGCTGCGTAATCCGGCAAGCACCTGTTTTTTGCTGTAACCAAAATGATCCGTTTTTATAAGCATTCTACTTATAAAAATAATACAGTTTCTAAATTACCATGAGATTTTTTTGGAGGTGGAAACCGGCGGTCATCAGAATCAGGCGGTATCGTATTTATTTTATGTCTCTGCA
Organism: Puia sp.; assembly: GCA_035308805.1. GTDB lineage: Bacteria > Bacteroidota > Bacteroidia > Chitinophagales > Chitinophagaceae > Puia. Next base: position 2,750 of record DATGFZ010000519.1, read on the forward strand.
GTGAGCGTAGTGATGGTTTGCTGCCTCGTAAGGGGTTAGTGCGCGATTACAGGAAATAATAAAAGAAGCGATTAATAACAAAAGGAGGACTTTTTTCATAGTTTTCATTTTTGGCATACTGAATATTAAACGAAAATAGCCTTCTAAAATTGCTGTGCAAGTTATTGGCAACTATTCTTTAAAATGCGTGAAAATTGCTGAAAACACCAAGTAAAATCACCATCATTTCATTACAGATTATGTATATCTGCTAGGTTTTTTCCCTTTTCAGACCCGTCGCCTAAAACGACATGTTTTATGCAATAAAAAAATCCGCCCTGAAGAAATGAGCGGATTATGGTTATGGTATCGACCGTCCTAAGAATTATTTTAACGATTGCCATCAGCTGCAGCCCATGCTGTTTCCGCAGTTCAGGCATTTATAACAGGTGCCGCTGCGAATGGTGATGTGCCCGCAGGTATTGCAGGCAGGTGCATCACTCTGCATATTTCTTGCCGCGGCATTTACTGCTTCCATTCCATTTTCAGTCTTCGCGGCTTTGGTTGTTTTTGCAGGTTGCTGCGCATTCGCATTTGCCTTGGCAACGATATGAACGTCACTTAGCTCCGGTTTTTTTTTATCATATTCCAAAGAAACAGGAATATCATCCCAGTCATCAGTTCCGGTGTTGGCCACTTCCGCCTTATCCAATACATGCACCAAATCCGTTCTGCCCAAATATTCATAGGCCAGGGCGCGGAAAATAAAGTCTACAATAGAGGTTGTGCTCTTTATGTTGGGATGATCAACCATTCCTGATGGCTCAAATCTTGTGAACACGAATTTTTCCACGAACTCTTCCAGTGGAACTCCGTATTGCAGTCCGATGGAAATTGCAATGGCAAAGCAATTGAGCATGCTGCGCATCGTCGCGCCTTCCTTAGCCATATCAATAAATATTTCTCCAACTGTCTGATCAGCATATTCGCCGGTGCGGAGGAAAATTGCCTGACCGTTTATTTTTGCTTTTTGTGTAAAGCCACGGCGCTTTGCCGGAAGTGTTCTTCTTTCCACAATGGTCGCCAGGGCACGTTTCAATTTTGTATCGGGAGAAGACTGAACACGCTTGGTTACTTCATCAAGCAAATCCTGCACCGTGAGTTTGCTCATGTCCACGATATTCGACTCGAGGGTTTCCTGTTCCTTTTCTCCGGTTTCCTCCAGTGCCTTCTTTTTCTTATCAGATTTATTACTCAGTGGCTGCGAAAGTTTTGAACCATCACGATAAAGCGCACACGCTTTTAAAGCTAGTTGCCAGCTGAGCATATACGAATCCGCAATTTCTTCCACACTCGCTTCATTGGGCAGATTGATGGTTTTGGAAATAGCGCCACTGATAAAAGGTTGCGCGGCAGCCATCATCCGAATGTGTCCGTGGGCGTGAATAAAACGTTCGCCTTTTTTACCACATTTATTGGCACAGTCAAAAACGGGCAGGTGTTCTTTTTTCAAAAAAGGAGCTTGTTCTACGGTCATGGTTCCGCAGACGAAATCGTTGGCAGCCTCTATTTCCTCTTCGGTGAAGCCAAGCGCATCGAGCAGGCTCCACTCGAAGTTGAAATATTGCTCGGGTTTGAATCCCAGGCGTTGCAGGCACTCTTCTCCGAGCGTGTAAACATTGAATACGAATCCGATCTCAAAGGCTGAAGTCACGGCCGAATCGAGCTTTTTAATCTCATC